>JAQGJZ010000494.1 GCA_028290385.1 Enterovirga sp. | reverse complement strand
GCCTCCTGCCGGGCGGTGCGCTCGACGTGATCGGCGAACAGATCAAGCGCATCACGACCGGCGACGAGACCGCGCTCGGGTTCGCGTTCTTCTCCGGCCTCGCGATCTCCATGTGGAGCGCCAATGCTGGCATGAAGGCCGTCTTCGACGCGCTCAACGTCGCCTACGAGGAGAAGGAAAAGCGGAGCTTCATCGTTCTGAACCTCACCTCGCTGGCCTTCACGTTCGCGAGCATCGTGTTCCTGGTGATCGCGATGAGTGGCGTGGTCGTGGTGCCGGTGGTGCTGCAATTCGTCGGGCTGGGCGGCGCGGCCGACTGGCTGCTCTGGATCGGGCGGTGGCCCGCCTTGCTGCTCGTGACCGTCGCGGCGCTGGCGTTTCTCTACCGCTACGGCCCGAGCCGCGATCGGGCAAAGTGGAGCTGGCTCGCTCCGGGAAGCATTTTGGCCGCCGCAGGCTGGATGATCTTCTCGATGCTGTTCTCCTGGTACCTCGGTAGTTTCGCCAACTACAACGAAACATACGGGTCGCTCGGCGCCGTCATCGGCTTCATGACCTGGATGTGGCTTTCGGTGACCATCATCCTGATCGGCGCCGAGCTGAACGCGGAAACCGAGCACCAGACGGCGCACGACACGACCGAGGGCCCGCACGAGCCGCTCGGCGCGCGCGGCGCGAAGATGGCGGACTCGGTCGGGGCGGCGAAGACCTAGGCGCTGCCGACCGAGACGCGAAGGAACCGCGCCCTGGGCCGCGCATTACCCGGACAGCCAAGGGCGGGGCATACGAGGATCAAACATGGCCGAAGCAGGACAGACAATCCGAACGACCTCCGCCAATGCGGGCATGACGGGTTCGACCGGTGGACCGCAGGGCGGAATGGGCGCGGGCGGAACCGGTACGGGCGGGGCCGGCGATGCGGGTGATCTGAAGTCGATCGCCACCGACGTCGCCAGCGAGATCGCCAACACGGCGGCCGAGCAGGGCCGTGGCCTTCTCCAGGCGGCGACCGGAACGGCGGCGACCTTCGCCGACCAGCGCAAGGACACCGCCGCGCAGTCGATCGCGGACCTCGCGGCCTCGCTTCGCGAAACGGGCGGCAACTTCGATGAGCAGCCGAGCCTGAAGGCTTTTGTCGGCAGCGCCGCCGATGGGCTCGAGCAGCTCGCCACCGGGCTGCGCGACCGCAGCTTCGCCGACCTTTACGCGGATGTCGAAGCCGTCGCGCGGCGGCAGCCGATGACCTTCGGGGCGGGTGCGGCGATCGCCGGGTTCCTGCTCGCGCGGTTCATCAAGAGCTCCGCCGACGAGCTGTCCGAGATCAATGCCCGCAACCAAGCGGCGCGCGCTGGCGCCAACCGTCAGGCCGGTGCGGGCGGCACCCGCCAGGCGGCGGGCGCAGGCGGCGGCACGAGCGGCGCTGCGGCGCGCGGCTGAGGAGGGCGTCATGGCCGATGGGCAAGGCGCCAGCCTTCAGTCGCTGGTCGGAGACGCGCTGCGGGATGCGGCGGATCTCGCGAGCAAGGAATTCGCGCTCTTCCGGACGGAGATGTCCGAGAACATCGCGGGCCTGGCCAAGGGTGCGGCCATGTTCGGTGTCGCCGCGGTGTTCGCGGTCGCATCGCTCATCTGGCTCACCCAGGCGCTCGTCTACGGGCTCGAGCTCATCGTCCATTCGCGCTGGCTTTCGGCGCTGATCGTCGGGGCCGCGCTCGCAATCATCGCCGGGGTTCTGGTGATGGCGGGCCGTAGCCTGATCTCGGCGAACAGCCTCGAGCCGAAGCGGACCATGCGGCAGCTGAAGCGCGACACCGAGATCCTCACCGAGAGGGCATCCTGAGATGGCGGAAGGTTCATCCCGCGAGATCGAGACCGAGATCGAGCAGACCCGGGCTCGGCTCTACGGGACCATCGATCGAATCCAGAACAAGCTCACGGTCGCCGGGATCGTGGACGAAGTGATGGGCTCGGCCGGTGTGCCCCGGTACCAGAACGGCCACGACTTCGTGCTCGGGTTCATGCGCAAGCACCCGCTCCCGGTCATGATCGCGGCCGCCGGTCTCGGCTACTTCGTCTACCGCATGAACCGCCAGCGGATGAATGCGACCACGATCGCGGACGCCGATTACGTCGAGGTGCCCGCGATCAACGACGGACAGGCGCGGATCTATGATCCCGATCTTCCTGTCCGACATCCCACTCCCGACGCGCTCGAGGGCTTTCGGCCCGGCGGCGCGCAGGCCTGACGCCACAATCGGAGACGAACCATGAACGAGGCAGAGAAGCACTATTCCGGCAATTGCGGCGGGACCGGCACGAACGGCAATGGCGCCAGCAAGGGCGGCTCGGACTCGATGCTCGACCAGGCCACTTCGACGACCCTCGACGGCATGAAGGGTGCGGCCGACGCCGCCCGTTCCGCCACCAGCGCGGCCCGGTCGACTGCGAGCGACTACTACGATCGGGCGAGCCAGACGATCGGCGATGCGCGCCGGCGCTCGACCGCGCAGCTCTCGCGCCACCGCCGGGGCATCGAGGCCTTCGTGGAGGAAAACCCCGTGATGGTCGGCGTGGTCGGGCTCGCGGCGGGTCTTCTCGTCGGCGCCCTGCTGCCGAGCACGCGGCGCGAGAACCAGATGTTCGGCCGCTATGCGGACGAAGTCCGCGAACAGGGCATGCGCTACGCCCGTGACCTCGCCGAGCAGGGCAAGAGCATGGTCGAGGAAAACCTGCATGCCGTGTCGCAGGGTGTCCGCACCGATCGCGACACCGGCGACGAGAGCCGCGCGGCCTAAGGCCGGACCCGCAGCCCTCTCAATCCATCCAGCCGGAGGCTCCGGCTGGATCGGCCAGCTTGTGGTGGCGGGTCGCCGCCGTGTGCGCGAAACGCAGGGTCACGGCCTTGCGCCGCGCGCCGGCCAGTTTGTGTTCCGGCGCGGGCCGCACCATCGCGGCCCCGAAAGGATCTGCAACGATCAGCCCGGCATCGTCGGGCAGGATGCCGGTCGGAAAGTCGTCCGCCACGGCAAAGAAGAAGCGGTCGCAGAAGGCCCGGTATTCCGGCCATTTCCCGTCCGCCCGGAAATCCGCGACCGAGGATTTCACCTCCACGATCCAGACGCATCCATCC
>JAQGJZ010000485.1 GCA_028290385.1 Enterovirga sp. | reverse complement strand
ACGGAATCGGCGAAGGGCGTCGAGTTGGCGCAGAATCCCAAGGCAGCTCTCGTGCTGCATTGGAAGAGCCTGCGGCGGCAGATCCGGGCCCGCGGGACGGTTGAGAGGGTTTCGGACGAGGAGGCCGACGCCTACTTCGCTAGCCGCCCGCGCGACAGCCGCATCGGGGCCTGGGCCAGCCAGCAATCCCGGCCTCTCGAAAGCCGCTTCGCGTTCGAGACGGCGATCGCCGGCTATGCGGCCAGGCACGCGGTCGGGACCGTGCCGCGACCGCCCTACTGGACGGGCTTCCGCATCGCACCGGTCGCGATGGAGTTCTGGCAGGACCGGCCGTTCCGGCTCCATGACCGGGTGCGGTTCACCCGGGCGGAGCCCGGCGGCTGGGAGCGGACCCGGCTCTATCCCTGAGTCAGCGCCAGCGACGCGGCGGCTTGGGCCGCTCGAACACCCCGACGATCTCGACGTGGGCCGACCAGGCGAAGAGGTCGACCGGAAGCACGCGCCGAAGCCGGAAGCCGCCGCCGACGAGCGCGGCGGCATCGCGCGCGAAGGTGCCGGGATCACAGGACACCATGACGACGGTTTCCAGGGACGACAGGATCAGCTGACGGCATTGCGCCTCGGCACCGGCACGCGGCGGATCGAGCACGAGCGCGTCGAACCGGTCCAGTTCGGGCGTCAGCAGGGGCCGGCGGAACAGGTCGCGCGCTTCCGTCGTGACCCGTCGCAGGCCGGGGGTCGTGCGGGCTGCGCGGTCGAGCGCCTGGAGCCCGCGGGCATCGCTCTCAACCGCGTGCACCTCGGCGAATTCCGCCAGCCGCAGCGAGAAGGGACCGCTGCCCGCGAACAGGTCCGCGATCTTTTTTGCTCCCCGGCAGCCCTCGGCCACGATGGCGGCGAGTTCCGCCTCGCCCTTGGCCGTCGCCTGCAGGAAACCGCCGGCGGGAAGCTCCACCTCGGCCCGCCCCATCAGCACGGTGGGACGGCCATACGCGACCAGAGCCTCGCCATGCAGCGAGAGCCGCACCAACCCGAGTTCCTTGGCGAGGGCGATCAAGCCCTGGCGGCGGCGCTCGCTGACCGGGCCCGAGCCGCGGAGGTCCACGTCGAGGCCGCCCCGGGTGGCCGTGACGGCGATGTCGAGCGGCTTGCGGACGCCCTGCATCACCCGGGCGATCGCGGCCGCGGCCGCCGGTGCCCCGGCCAGGGCGTCGACCGTGATGGGGCAGCGCGCGATTTCCACGAGATGATGCGAGCGGGCTTCCATGAAGCCGACCTGCATCTCGCCCTCGATTTCGCGGGCGTGGAACGTGACCCGCCGCCGGCCCTCGCCATGGCCGTCGACCAGCGGCTCGACTTCGGCCGGCAGCCCTGCCCGCTCCAGCGCGTTGACGATCTTGCCGCGCTTCCAGCCGCCATACAGCGCCGGGCCGACATGCTGCGCAACGCAGCCGCCGCAGCTGCCGAAATAGGGGCAGAATGGCTCGACGCGGTCCGGACTCGACGTCTCGCGGTCGATCAGCCGGCCCCGGTCGCGCTCCATCTCGGCGAGGACGGTCTCCCCTGGCAGCGCGCCGGCCACATAGACCGGGCCACCGGGCAGATCGGCGACCCCGTCGCCATTCGCGCCGAGCCGCGCGATCGTGAGGTGCTCAGCCATGCCGGGCCGCCATCAGAAATTCCTGGTTGCCGTCGCCGCCGGCGATCGGCGAGGGCATCGTGCCGAGCACGGAGAAGCCCTGCTCCGCCGTGAAGCGAGCCACATCCTCCAGCACGGCCTGCCGCACCGCCTCGCCGCGGACGATGCCGCCGCGGCCGACATTCTCCCGGCCAGCCTCGAACTGAGGCTTAACAAGGGCAACGAGATAGGCCGGTTTGTTCATCACATCTTTCAACACGGGAATGATCAGCTTCAGCGAGATGAAGCTGACATCGACAACGCAGAGCGAGACCTGCTCGGGCAGAACGGCGGGGCCGAGCCGGCGCGCATCGGTCCGCTCCAGCGAGATCACCCGCGCATCCGCGGCGATCTTCGGGTGCAGCTGGGAATGCCCGACATCGACCGCATAAACCCGGGCGGCGCCGCGGCTGAGCAGCACCTCCGTGAAGCCGCCCGTCGAGGCCCCGATGTCGAGGCAGGTCTGCCCGGCGGGATCGATGCCGAACCTGTCCAGGGCTCCGGCGAGCTTCACGCCGCCGCGGGACACCCAGGGATGCGCCGCCTCGTACGCGACCGAGGCAGTGACCGGAATCGTGTCCGAGGCTTTCCGGACCGGCTTGCCGTCGGCGCTCACGAGACCCGCCGCGATCGCGGCCTGCGCCTTGGCGCGGCTTTCGAACAGCCCGCGCTCGACCAGATAGGTATCCGCCCGCCGGCGCTCCGGCAGGCCCGCCACGGGCGTTTCGCCCTTGGCCAAGGTCAGCCCGGGTCGAGCGGCGCCGTGCCGGTCGGCCGCCCGTCCGGCCCGAGCGTGATCCGCTCGATTCGCGCCTCTGCCCGCTTCAGCAGGCCCTCGCAATGCCGCTTCAGGACCTCGCCGCGCTCGTAGATCGCGATCGATTCCTCCAGCGGCACGCGTCCGCCCTCGAGCTGCCGCACGATGTCCTCGAGCTCGGCCAGGGCCTTCTCGAAGGGCAGGCCGACGACGTCGGCGTGCGGGTCGGGGACGGTCCCGTCGGTCTCGCTCATGGCAGGCCTTATGGGGGCCCGCCCCGCGCCTGACAAGGACGGCGCGATGCGGCCGGATGCCGGCCCCGGGCGCCGGCGGGTCACGCGCCCGCCAGCAGCCGGAAGCGCTCCAGAAACCGGGCCTGCGCTTCGTGCGTCGGCCAGGGCCGCAGATAGGCGTCCAGGTGCGTCGGCCTCGTCTCCGGCACCCCGCAGATCTCGTCCGCCTCCGCGCGCGTAAAACCGGCGAGATCCGTCGCTTCCAGGTAAGCGGCGATCTTGTCGGCCTGCTTGATGATGCGGGCGAGATCGCGCGGCGGCTCCGCCGGCAACCCGACGCGCAGGTGGACCGCCGCCCTCAGCCTGCCCTCCACGGCGGCATAGCCGCCGCCGATCATGGATTTGAGCGGCGTGATGATGTCGCCGATGACGTATTCCGCCGCATCGTGGAGCAGGATTGTGAGCCGCGCCGGGTTCGCCAGGGCGGGCACCAGGGCGTCCGCGATCGCCTCCACCAGCAGCGAGTGCTGCGCCACGGAGAAGACGTGCTCACCCGCCGTCTGCCCGTTCCAGCGCGCAACGCGCGCGAGGCCGTGCGCGATATCCTCCACCTCGATGTCGAAGGGCGAGGGATCGAGCAGGTCCAGCCGCCGGCCGGACAGCATGCGCTGCCAGGCGCGCGGCGGCTTAGCGACGCGCCGGGTCACGGGGCCGCCAGCTCCTCGCAGGCGATGTGGCGGTCGCAGCCGATCAGGTGGTCGTTGATGAGGCCGCAGGCCTGCATGAAGGCGTAGACGATCGTCGGCCCGCAGAACGTGAAGCCCTTCTGCTTCAGCGCTGCCGAGACCTCCTTCGAGAGCGCATCGGCTGTCGGGATGTCGCTGCGGGTCTCGCGCCGGGTCTGCAGCGGCGCGCCGGCGACGAAGCCCCAGAGAAAGCGCGAAAAAGGCTCGGCACCACCCAACGCCAGATAGGCGCGGGCGGACAGGATCGTCCCCTCGATCTTCTGCCGATTCCGGACGATGCCGGCATCGAGCATCAACGCTTCGACATGCGCATCGGTGAAGCGCGCGATCTCAGCCGGCTCGAAGCCCGCAAAGGCGCTCCGGAAATTGTCGCGCTTCCTCAGGATGGTGATCCAGGACAGGCCGGCCTGGAACCCATCCAGGATCAGCTTCTCGA
>JAQGJZ010000476.1 GCA_028290385.1 Enterovirga sp. | reverse complement strand
ATCAGCACCGGGTTGTTCTTGGTGCGCCGCGAGAGCACCTGGATGGTGCGGCGGATCTCCTCGTCGCGGCCGATCACCGGGTCGAGCTTGCCCTGCCGCGCCGCCTCGGTGAGGTCGCGCGAATATTTCTTCAGCGCATCATAGCTGTTCTCGGCGGAGGCGTTGTCGGCCGTCCGCCCCTTGCGCAGCGCCTCGATGGCGGCGTTCAGGTTCTGGGCGGTGACGCCGGCCTGCTGGAGAATGGCACCCGCTTCCGTGTCCTTGTCGATCACGAGCGCGAGCAGCAGCCGTTCAACCGTGACATAGGAATCGCCGGCTCGCTGGGCCGCCTGCTCGGCCGTGTCGAACAGCTTCACGAATTCGCGCGTCGCGGCAGGCTGCGAGGCCGCGCCCGACACCTTCGGCTGCTTCGCCAGCCACGTTTCGACGCTCTGCCGCACCTCGCGCGAGCGGCCGCCCGCGCGGTCGATCAGACCGGAGCAGAGCCCTTCGGCGTCGTCGAGCAGAACTTTGAGCAGATGACCGGGGGCGAGCTGCGGATGGCCCTCGCGCATCGCGAGCATCTGGGCCGATTGGATAAAGCCCTTCGCCCGGTCGGTGTACTTTTCTAGATCCATGGTCTCACCCCTCGCTCGGCGGCCCGCCCGGATCGGCACGGGACACCGAAGAAGATGTCCGGCCGGCTCCCTCGGGGGCCTCCGGACGCCGACGCCCTTGAGCCATCGGCTCCCCGGATGTGGTGTGGCTTTGTGGTTACACAAGGCCCCGCGGGCCGGCTTTTCCCCTTGGAACGGCCGCCTCGGGCATGCATTGATCCGCCGTCAGGACGGGGATCACCCATGGCCGATCCGAAGGACCCGCGTTCCGAGGCCGAGAAGGCCCGGGCCGATCTCAAACGGAACGACGAGCTCGGCCTCGCCGTGCCCGAAAGCCCGGAGGAGGCTCGCCCCTCCGTGACGCCGCAGACCTTCGCGGAACGAACCGATGCCGGCTTCGAGGGCCCGGTCGACCGCGAAAACCGGGACGATCCTCTTCCCCAAGCGCCCTAGCGGAACGGCTCGGGGCCGGCGCCCGTCGCGCTGACGCGAATGCGCGTCGTCTCCCTTTATCGCTACCCCGTGAAGGGGCTGTCGCCGGAACGCCTGGAGCGCGTCCGGCTGGAGCGCGGGGCCTATTTCCCCGCCGACCGGCTGTTTGCGATCGAGAACGGCCCGTCCGGTTTCGAGCCGGCCGCGCCGCGGCACCAGCCCAAGATCAAGTTCCTGATGCTGATGCGGAACGCGGCCCTTGCGCGCCTGCACACCCGCTACGACGACGCGACGCAGGTCCTGAGCGTCAGCGGGGAAGCGGGTTCGGTCGCGGCCGACCTCTCGACCGCCGCGGGCAGGCTCGCCCTGGAGGCGTTCGTTCGCCGCGTGCTGCCCCGCGAGCTGCGTGGGGCTCCAAAGGTGCTCACCGCGCCGGACGGGTTCCGCTTCACCGATTCCCGGCGCGGCTTCGTGTCCCTCATCAATCTCGCGAGCGTGCGGGCGGTGGCGGAAATGGTCGGCCGCCCGGTCGATCCGCTTCGCTTTCGCGGCAACGTCATGGTGGAGGGCCTGGAGCCCTGGGCCGAGCTCGACCTTGTGGGAGCGGAGTTCGCGAGCGCCTCAGGCCTGCGCCTGAAGATCACCAAGCGGATCGAGCGCTGCGCCGCGACGAATGTCGATCCGCAGACGGGCGAGCGGGACATGGACATCCCGAGGACGCTGTTGCAGCGGCTCGGGCACCCCGATTGCGGGATCTATGCCGAGGTTCTGGCCTCGGGCGAGTTGCGGCCGGACGATCGGCTCGAGTTCCTGCCGGACGCTCAGGTCCGGCTCCCGCTCGGGGACTGACCGGGGTCCGGATACGAAACGGGGAAGACCAGCATCTCGCCGATCTTCCCCGCGTCGGGTCTCTGTTCGCCGGTGCCTATTCGGCCGGCTTGTCGGCTTCGCCGCCGAAATCCAGGGCCTCGGTCGGCTCCGCCCGGCGCGGGCGCCGGGTGCGGCGCGGGCGCGGCTCCGGGGTTCCGGCCAGGGCCGGCTCGCCTTCGGGCTCGCCCGCATAGGCCGCAACGGCCTCGACGGGCTCGCGAACATCGTCCGGCTCGAGCGCGATCGTGGACCGGACCGGTGTGGTCAGGAAGGCCGGCAGGCCGGGGGCTGGCGCGTCGCGCTCGTCCGCCGCGGGGCCGGGCACGCGCCCGCCTTCGGGCCGGTTCTGGCCGCGATCGCGGTTGAACTCGCGCCGTCCGCCTTCGCGGCCGCCTTCGCGGTTCTCGCCACGGCCGAAGCGCTCGCGCCGTTCGCCACCGCCCTCGGGACGATCCTGCCGCTCGGGCCGGTCGAAGCGCTCGCCGTTCTGGGGCTGGTTTGCAGCGCCGCCGCCGTTGCGGTCGAAGCGCTCGCCCTGCTGCGGGCGGTTGCCGTTGCGATCGTAGTTGCCGCCGCCGCCATTGGCGTTGCGGTCGAAACGCTCGCCACCGCGATCGAAGCGCTGGCCGTTGCGGTCCTGCCGCTCGCCGCCGCCGCCCTGGCGATCGTTGTTGCGGTCATAGCTGCGGTCCTGGCGCTCGCCACGGTCGAAGCGTCCGCCATTGCGGTCCTGCCGCTCGTTGCCGCCGCCGCCCTGGCGCATCTCGTACGGGTTGCCGCCCATCTCGCCGAACTCGTCGGCGCCGCCCTGCATTCCACCCTGGTAGGGGAAGCCGTTCGGCGACATCTCGTCGTCACCCTCGTCGCCCTCGTCATCGAAGGGCCGGCCCTGGGTGCCGAACTGCTGACGGTAAGTTTCCTGCGCGGCAGCGATCAGGCGATAATAATGCTCGGCATGCTGAAGGTAGTTTTCGGCGGCAACCGGGTCGCCGCTCGCAGTCGCATCGCGCGCCAGCTGGGCGTATTTGTCCGCAACATGTTGAGCGGTGCCCCTGATCTTAACATCCGGCCCGTTCGACTCATAGGAGCGGGTCAGCGGGTTCGGACCCTTGCCGCGGCTGCGCCCCCGCATCCGCCTGTTCTGTCCTGGTCTCATCGATGTTTTTAGACCTTCGCTGGTTTCCCTGCCAAGCAGGCTCCTGCGCGGCCGCGCTCCCGGCCTGCGCAATCCCGTCACCTCAGCGCGGACCCAGCCGCTATGCCGGACCGTCCGTCAGTGTAGGAGTCGATTGACCGCGCCGCATATGGCTGAACGCGCGGTCCTCATTGTCCCCGAGCGATCGTGGGCCGCATGCCTCGACGTCGCATCAAGCCTGGACCATTCTCGTTAACCGACAGCAAATTAGCCGCTTCTCTTCCGGTCAACAAGCCATTTTTCGTCTCGGCGGGTCATGTGGGCGACGATCCCCTGGAAACAAGAGCCCGCTCGCGCGAAAGCACCATGGCGCGCGTGTGCCCGCCAAGGTCCCGCCGGGTCGTCTCGACCGCAAAGCCGTGCTCCGCCGCAAGGTCAGCGACAGGCTCGGTTTGGTCGTGCCCGAGTTCAAAGACAATGTGTCCGGCGGGAGTAAGTAGACGGCCTGCATCGGACAGTATTGCGCGGTAGCAATCAAGGCCGCCCGGCCCGCCATCGAGCGCAGCAAGCGGGTCGAAGCGCGACACCTCGGGGTCGAGCGCATCGATCTCCTCGGCCCGGATGTAGGGCGGGTTGGAGACGATCAGCGCGAAGTGTCCTGTGAGGGCGGAGGCCCAATCCGACGCGACGAAAGCTGCGCGATCAGCGAGTCCGTTGGCTTGGGCATTGGCCCGCGCGGTCGCGAGCGCGGCCGGCGATCGGTCGACCCCGATGCCAAAGGCCTCCTTCGTCTCCGACAGAAGCGCCAGGAGGATGCAGCCCGAGCCCGTGCCGAGGTCGAGGATGAGCTGCGGGCCGCGCCACGGGGCAATGGCCGCGAGCGCCGCCTCGACCACCGCCTCCGTGTCCGGCCGCGGGGCCAGCGTCTCGGGCGACAGCCGGAAGCGCAGCCCCCAGAACTCGGCCTCGCCCAGGATCCGGGCGATCGGCTCTCTCGCGAGTCGCCGCGCGGCGTATTCGCGCAGCCGGGCCGCACCAGCTCGGTCGAGCGGCGCGTCGGGATGGGCGAACAGCGAGGTCGGGCCGATCCCGAGCGCCGCGGCGAGGAGCAGGCGCGCGTCGAGCGCGGCCGAGTCGATCCCGGCCGCAGCAAACGCGCGGCGCAGCTCGGCCTGCGCCTGCGCACGCGTGGTGCCGGCCGCAAAGGCGGGAACCGGGAATCCGTCTGTGGCGTCCATCCTGGCCCGATATCTTCTCGTGCCGGCCGCGACTAGAACAGGCCCATGTCAGACGAGACGCTCCGCACCGCCCGCGCCACCACCGTCGTCATCCCGCTTTCGGGCGCAAAGGCCGAAACGGGTGAGCGCGAGATCGCCGTGGAAGTGGGCGTTGAGGTGAGCTTCGGCGGGGTGCCGTTCGCCGTGATGATGCTGACCCCGGCCGATCTGGAGGATTTCGGGGTCGGCTTCAGCCTCACGGAGGGCATCGTCGCACGCGCCGAGGAGGTTCGGCGCGTCACCGTGACCGAAGGGGAG
Organism: Enterovirga sp.; assembly: GCA_028290385.1. Classification (GTDB taxonomy): domain Bacteria; phylum Pseudomonadota; class Alphaproteobacteria; order Rhizobiales; family Beijerinckiaceae; genus Enterovirga. Next base: position 1,118 of record JAQGJZ010000476.1, on the reverse strand, counting down.
CGCGGGTTCGGGGTCGCGGTCGAGGTCGCACCCGACCGGATGCACACCCTGCTGGCGCGGCGTCGGTCGATGTCGGGCCGAACGGGCTGCGGCGTCTGCGGCATCGAGGATCTCGATGCGCTCGAGCGCGCGCAGCCGGTCGGGGGGGCAGGGGCCTTCGCGCCCGTCCGGATCGACGCGATTGCGCGCGCGCTCGCCGAGCTGCCCGAGCGGCAGGTTCTCAGCCGCGCAACGGGCGCGACCCACGCGGCTGCCTTTGCGGACCGGGAGGGCGCCATCCAGCTCGTCCGCGAGGATGTCGGCCGCCACAACGCGCTCGACAAGCTCGTCGGAGCGATCCTGCGAAACGGGCTCGAACCGGCCGACGGGTTCGTGGTGGTGACGAGCCGCTGCTCGTTCGAGATGGTGGAGAAGGCCGCCTCTCTCGGGGCCCGGCTCATCGTGGCGATCTCGGCGCCCACATCTTTCGCCATCGAGCGCGCGCGCTCCCTCGGCGTGGCGCTTGTCGCGATCGCACGGCGGGACACGGTCACAGTGTTTCACGGCGCCGAGGCCATCGCGTACCCGGCGTGAGCCCGGCACCTGCTCGGGCCGGTCCGGAAGGGCGCGGATGAGGCGCGTCGATGGCCCCCGCGGTGCTCTGGCGCGTGCCGGGGAGGACCCTGGGACGCGGGGTCACCTTGACCCGCCCCGCCCGATCGGGGACAAGGGCACTCGTTTCCATCCGATGTCGTCCCGGCCGTGAGCCGGGTTTTTTATGTGCGGAACCCCATGGCCAACGTAGTCGTGGTCGGCGCCCAGTGGGGCGACGAGGGCAAAGGCAAGATCGTCGACTGGCTGTCCGAACAGGCCGATGTCGTCGTGCGCTTCCAGGGCGGGCACAATGCCGGCCACACGCTCGTCATCGACGGCGTGACGTACAAGCTGTCGCTGCTGCCGTCCGGCGTCGTGCGGGGCGGCAAGCTGTCGGTGATCGGCAACGGCGTCGTGGTCGATCCCTGGCACCTCGTCTCCGAGATCGCGGCGCTCCGGCAGCAGGGCGTCGACATCACGCCCGAGACCCTGAAGGTCGCCGACAACGCGACCCTGATCCTGCCGCTGCACCGCGAGCTCGACCA
>JAQGJZ010000457.1 GCA_028290385.1 Enterovirga sp. | reverse complement strand
GCCCTCCAAATCCGCGGTCACGGCCGCGGCATGGTGGCGATCCACGGTCTCGTCCGTGACCAGGCCGACCGCCCGCGCCCCGAGCGCCGCGATCCGCTCGCCGGCCTCGCCGACGACGCCCCGGCCGACGATGATGTCGTAGGCGCGATCGCCGAGCGGGACGCGGATCACCTCGCGCCGGGACGATCCGATCTGCTCGCCCAAGGCGACCCTCATGCTGCACGCTCCTGCGACTCGAACCAGGTCTCGAGCGCTCTCAAAACCTCGGCCACGACCTTTTCGTGCGGCATGTCATAGGATTCCACCGTCACGTCCGCCCCGGCATAAACGGGATAGCGCTCCGCGATGAGGCGCCGCATCGTGCCCTCCGGGTCCGGATTAGCGAGCAGCGGCCGGTGCGAGCGCCGCCGCACCCGGCGCATCAGGGTTTCGTGGTCCGCCTTCAGCCAGACGCAGACGCCGTGGGCCGCGATCTTGGTGCGGGTCTCGGCATCCATATACGCGCCGCCGCCCGTCGCCAGCACGAGGGGCCCCTCCTCCAGCAGCCGCGCAATCACGCGGCGCTCGCCGTCGCGGAAGGCGGGCTCGCCGTAGATGGCGAAGATGTCGGAGATCGGCATTCCGGCGGCCGTCTCGATCTCGATATCGGCATCCCTGAACGGCAGATCGAGGCGCGTCGCGAGGCGCCGCCCAACCGTCGTCTTGCCGGCGCCCATGAGGCCGACCAGCACGAGCGGACGTTTGCCGAGCCGCGCGCGGATGTCCCGCGCCGGCACGTCCCGGCCTGTGCGCGGGAGCCGGTCGTCGCCTGCGGCCTCCTGCGCGCCCGGAATGTACCTGTCCATGGCGGGCGTTGTATCACGCCGCCCCGCCCGCGCCACACTCCGCCTTAACCCGGGCCGTAGATCGATGGTGGGATGAGCCTGCCCGACCATCGCCTCGCCTCGCTGTTTCTGGACATGCTCGCGGCCGAGCGCGGGGCGGCCCCGAACACGCTGGCCGCGTATCGGCGGGACCTCGAGGATTACCTCGATTACCTTCGCGAGACCGGGACCGGCGCCCTCGACGCGCGGCCCGCGACCATCTCCGGCTTCCTGGCGAGCCTGGAGGAGCGCGGCCTGAAGAGCTCGTCGGCCGCGCGCCGGCTGTCCGCCGTCCGCCAATTCCACAAGTTCCTGTACGCGGAAGGCCATGCCGCGGCCGACCCGACCGCCGCCGCAACCGGGCCGAAGCGCGGCCGCGTGCTGCCCAAGGTGATATCGGTCGCGGATGTCGACCGCCTGCTCCAGGTTTCACGCGAGGCGGCGGACCAAGCCGCCCCGCGATCCGGCGCGCAGCTCCGGGCGGCGCGGATGCGGTGCCTGATCGAGCTCCTCTACGCGACAGGCCTGCGCGTGTCGGAGCTGGTGTCGCTGCCGGCGAGCGCCGCCCGAACGCGCGAGCGCTTCCTGATCGTGCGCGGAAAGGGCGGCAAGGAGCGCCTGGTCCCGCTCACGAACGCCGCCCAGGATGCCGCCCGCGCCTATCTGGCCCTTCTGGAGGCGCGCGGTCCGATCGGGCGCTGGCTGTTTCCGGCCGATGCCGAGGCCGGGCACCTAACGCGCCAGGCCTTCGCACGCGAGCTGAAGGTGCTGGCCGGCGCCGCGGGATTGCGGGCGGACAAGATCAGCCCGCACGTGCTCCGGCACGCCTTCGCCAGCCATCTCCTGCAAAACGGCGCCGACCTCCGCGTCGTGCAAGAGCTGCTCGGGCATTCCGACATCGCGACGACGCAGATCTACACGCATGTTCTGGACGATCGACTCAAGAACATGGTGCGTGATCTTCACCCGATGTCGAACGGATAGACATCGATCGTCCATCGAGTGTGCGAGATACGCAGGCCAACGTTAACTCTGAAAGGACAACCGGCCCGACTGGCCAGGTTTATCCGATCCAGTTGAGATGGCGATAACCTGAGCGAGGCATGCTGCCGCCTGACGAAATGGCGGGAACCGCGATGCTTCGCCGATCAACACGCGACACGGGACGACTGCCCCCGCGTGAATTCGAGCCCGCCCTCCGCAGCTCACGAGTTCTGCCGCGCGGCGCCGCGGCCCTGGTGCTCGGCCGCACGCCGACGCGCGGACATGGCTCCCATCTTACCGTTCGGTTCGACCCTTCCTTAACCCGGGCGCGCAAACCTCGACCCAGGCCGGCCGCCTCACGGTCTCTCCGGGGGGCCGCCCTCCCCGGCCGTGCCGTAAGGTCATCTCAACTTGATTGTCCCAGTGAGACCCCACCCGAGCGGCGCGTCGCCCCGCTCACCGGGCAGGCTTGAGCAGGCGCAATGAAGCAGCTTCTGAGAACGTTCGGGACAGACAGGCGCGGCAACGTCGCCGTCATGCTCGCGCTCAGCGCCGTCCCGCTGCTCGCGGCCGTGGGCGCCGCCGTGGATTATTCGGGGGCCGCGAACCTGCATTCCCAGCTGCAGGCGGACACGGATTCGGCCGCCATCGCAGCCTGCAAGGACAAGACCCGGACCGCCGAGGCCGACCTCAAGACGATCTCCCAGGAGGTCCTCAACGGCTACATGCCGGACCGCGTCGTCACGATCAAAGACTTCAAGGTGACGAACAATCCGCGCACGGTGGAGCTGACGAGCGAGGTCAACTTCCCGCCGCAGTTCATGCGCTTCGTCGGAAACGTGCCGATCTCGACCAAGGCGACCTGCGCGGCCGGCGAGAACCATTTCGAGATCGCCCTCGTGCTCGATACGACCGGCTCGATGGCCAACTCCGCGGGGACGAAGACGAAGATCCAGGCGCTGCGCGAGTCGGCCACCTCCTTCGTCGACACGATGTTCGCGAGCTTCAACATCGACCAGGTGAAGATCTCGCTCGTGCCCTTCGCGGCCTCCGTGAAGGTGGATCCGGCGACCTACGCGACGGCTTCCTGGATGGACACGGGCGGTCATTCCAGCATCCACTGGCAGAACGTGCTGAGCGCATCCGGCAACGGCTTTACCAGCCGCTTCGGCCTGTTCACCAAGCTCAAGGCGAAGTCTGCGAGCTGGGCCTGGGCGGGCTGCCTGGAGTCGCTGCCCTATCCGTACAACACACAGGACACGACGCCCTCGACCGCGACGCCGGACACGCTCTATGTCCCGCTGTTCGCGCCGGACGAGTACGGCAACTCGGCAGACGCCGCCTACAACAACAACAGCTATCTGGACGACGGCACGGGCTCGTCGTCGGCGACCCCCACGCCGGACTGCCGCAACGACCTGACCAACAAGTCCACGCGGATGGGCCAGGCCTGCAAGTACAAGACGCCGACCGACCCGCGAACCGATCGCCCCGGCCCGAACTGGGGCTGCACGTCACGCGCTCTCACGCGCCTGACCGATTCCAAGACGGCCCTCACCACCGAGATCGGGAAGCTCGACGCCGCCGGCCAGACCAACATCCATGAGGGCCTGCACTGGGGCTGGCGGACCATCAGCAACACGGGCGTGTTCAGCGATGCCCAGCCCTACGGCGCCAGGAACATCACCAAGGTGATCGTGCTCATGACGGACGGCATGAACACCTGGACGGGCAACAGCGACATCTACGTCACCAAGTCGCAGTATTCGGCCTACGGCTACTTCAACAACGCCAACGGGACCAAGACCGAAAAGCGGCTGCCGCCGGCCTATGCCGACCTGAACGACACCACGGACGCCAACGCCACGGCCAAGGCGCGCGCGGCCATCGACCAGCTGACGCGCGAAACGTGCGCGAATGCCCGGGCGAAGGGCGTCACGATCTATACGGTCGCGTTCAGCGTCTCCGGCGACAGCATGGACGCGGAAGGCCTGAAGATGATGAAGGAATGCGCCGGATCGGACGATCGCGCGTTTCTGGCCACCGATGCGGCATCGCTGAGCAAGACGTTCTCCGACATCGCGAAGAACATCGGCGACCTGCGCATCACCCGGTGAGGGCCCGGCCCCTCACCCGCGCCTGAGCAGGAACACGGCCTGCTGGCCGAGCAGGTTCCAGAACCACCACGGCAGGTGGAAGCGCACCGGCTGGCCCCGCGCATCGAGCGCGTGCGCGTCTTCCATGCGGGCGCCGATCTCGCGGCACAGGCCGACGAAGTCGCGGATCGTGCAGAAATGGATGTTGGGCGTGTCGTACCAGGTCTGCGGCAGGTTCTCGGTCACGGGCATGCGGCCGCGCACGCCGAGCTCCCAGCGCACCCGCCAATGCCCGAAGTTCGGGAACGACACGATCGCCCGGCGCCCGATGCGAAGCATGTGCTCGAGCACGGCGCGCGGCTGGCGCGTCGCCTGCAGGGTCTGCGACAGGATCACGTAGTCGAACGCGTCGTCGGGATAGTTGGCGAGGTCGGTGTCGGCATCGCCCTGGATCACCGCAAGCCCCTTGGCCAGGCATTCGCTGACGCCGTCGCGCGACAGCTCGATGCCGCGCCCGTCAGCCCCGCGCTGCTCGCGCAGCAGCGCCAGCAGCGTGCCGTCGCCGCAGCCGACGTCGAGCACGCGCGAGCGCGGCTCCACCATGGAGGCGACCAGCAGGTGATCGCGGCGCGGCTCGGCCGGCCCACCGATGGGTGTCACGGC
>JAQGJZ010000408.1 GCA_028290385.1 Enterovirga sp. | reverse complement strand
CTCCTGCGGCACCGACGAGGAGCCGTGCATCACGAGATGCGTCTCGGGCAGCTTGCGGTGGATCTCCTCGATCACGCTCATGGCCAGCACCGCGCCGTCCGGCTTGCGGGTGAACTTGTAGGCGCCGTGGCTGGTGCCCATGGCGATGGCGAGCGCATCCACCTTGGTCTCGGCCACGAATTTCACGGCCTCGTCGGGATTGGTGAGGAGCTGGTCGTGCGACAGCACGCCCTCGGCGCCGTGGCCGTCCTCGGCCTCGCCGGTGCCGCTCTCCAGCGAGCCCAGCACACCGAGCTCACCCTCGACCGAGATGCCGCCGAGATGGGCCATGTCCGTGACGGTCTTGGTGACGCGGACGTTGTAGTCCCAATCGCCCGGGGTCTTGCCGTCGGCCTTCAGCGAGCCGTCCATCATGACGGAGGTGAAGCCGGCCTGGATGGCCGTCATGCAGGTCGCCGGCTCGTTGCCGTGATCGAGATGCACGCAGACGGGGATGTGCGGATAGATCTCCGTCACGGCGTCCATCATGTGCTTCAGCATGACGTCGTTGGCGTAGGAGCGCGCGCCGCGGGAGGCCTGGATGATGACCGGCGCGTCCACCGCATGCGCCGCGGCCATGATGGCGAGCGCCTGCTCCATGTTGTTGATGTTGAACGCCGGCACGCCATAGCTGTGCTCGGCGGCATGATCGAGCAGCTGCCTTAGGGTGATGCGTGCCATCGGGGGTTCCTGCCTTTCCGTGTTGGGCGCTGAGGCCCTGAGATGTGTTCCGCCGGCGCGATCTTCCAGGAGTCCGGCGCGGTCGTCCAGATCGCGGATGCGTTCGTCGCAACGTCCCGCCGGCGCTGAAGGCGCGCCCGTAAGCCGCTGACAATGCAGCTTTCCAGGGCGGCGGTGTCGAAACGTGGCGCGATGCCCGGCCGAAGCGCCGCGCCCGCAGCCTCGCAGCTGGCGCGCGGAGCGGCGGTGCTCCCCTGAACCTCGTTCAGGACAGCACCCACGGCACCCTGGGCATCACGTGCCATCAAGCTGCTCCTGCCCGCTCTCCGCGGGCAGTATAGCGCCGTTCAGCCCTTCGTCTTCAACGCTTCGACGCCCGGCAGCGGCTTGCCTTCGAGCCATTCGAGAAAGGCTCCGCCGGCCGTCGAGACGTAGCTGAAATCGTCCGCCACGCCCGCGTGGTTGAGCGCCGCGACCGTGTCGCCGCCGCCTGCCACCGAGACGAGCTTGCCGGCCTTGGTCCGCGCCGCTGCATGGCGGGCCGCCGCGACCGTGCCCTGGTCGAAGGGCGCGATCTCGAACGCGCCGAGCGGGCCGTTCCAGACGAGCGTGCGGGCATCGTCGATCACCGCATTGATGCGATCCACCGACTGCGACCCGACATCCAGGATCATGCCGTCAGACGGGATCGCGTCGATGCCGTAGGCGTGGTGCGGCGCGCCGGGCTTGAACTCGGCCGCCACCACCGCATCGACGGGCAGCAGGATCGCGCAGCCGGTCTCCTTCGCGCGGTCGAGGATGCGCTGCGCGGTCGGCGCCAGATCCTTCTCGCACAGGGACTTGCCGATCCCGATGTCGATCGCGTGCAGGAAGGTGTTGGCCATTCCGCCGCCGATCACCAGCGCGTCCACCTTGGCAACGAGGTTTTCCAGCAGGTCGATCTTGGTCGAGACCTTGGCGCCGCCGACGACGGCGACAACCGGATGCTCCGGCTTCTCGAGCCCCTTGGAGAGCGCCTGGAGTTCCGCCTCCATGGTCCGGCCGGCATAGGACGGCAGCAGCCGGGCAATGCCCTCGGTCGAAGCGTGCGCCCGGTGCGCGGCCGAGAAGGCGTCGTTCACGTAGAGGTCGCCGAGCGAGGCGAGCTGCTTAGCGAAGGCCGGGTCGTTCTTTTCTTCCTCGGGGTGGAAGCGGGTGTTCTCCAGCAGGAGCACGTCGCCGTCGTTCAGCGCGGAAACTGCGCGCTCGGCAGGCTCGCCGACGCAATCATCCGCGAACGCGACGGGGCGCCCGAGTTCCTCCGCGACCGCGGCCGCGATCGGCTTCAGCGAATCTTTCTCGCTCCGCCCACCCTTCGGACGGCCGAAATGCGCGAGCAGGATCACGCGCCCGCCGCCCTCGGCGATTTCCCGAATGGTGGGAAGAATGCGCTCGATCCGGGTCCGGTCGGTCACACGGCCGTTCTCGGTCGGGACGTTCAGGTCCACACGGACCAGGACACGCTTGCCCTTGACCTGAGCGTCGTCGAGCGTCTTGACGCCGATCATCGTGCGAGAGCTCCGGGGAAGTAGCGCAGAAGAAGGATGATCACGATCGCGGTCAGCACCGCGGTCACGACGGACGAGCCGACAAGCGCCGTCCACCCCGGGACCTTGCGGATCCGGCGGGCGATAAAGGAGACCTCGCCGCGCACCGCCGCGAGTTCGGCCTGCGTCGCGACCTCGTTCATCCGGTTCGTGGCGAATTCGAACCGTCCGAGCACGCGCTGCAGGGTATCCTCGGAGCGGGCGAGCTTCTCCTCGATCCGGGCCGTCTTGTCCTCGAGCCGGGCAAGCGGCTGGGCGGAGATGTCCCCCGCACCCGTCGACGGCGCGGCTCCGTGGGCGGCCGGAGCGCCGGTTGGCGTCGGAGCCGGAACGATGATCTCGGGCTCGGTCGGCCGCGTGACGGGGGTCGGCGCGGAGGGGTCGCGCATTGCTGAAAGCGTGTCGGACATGCAGCCTCGATTAGGGCGTGGCGAAGCGGTGAAGGGTTGAGACCATAGCGGCTCCGGCGCCGCGCGTCGCGACCGCCGTGGCGGTGATGCCTGTGAACATCGTCCAGGGGGCCGGGAGCCGAGACGGGCGGCCGCCGGGTGTCGCGGTTGCCCCGTCCGGCGCCGGCAGAATGGACCTGATGTCCTTCATGCCGTCCTCACGACCGGCGACCCGCTGCTCACGCATCAGGTCCTCCGGACAGCCGCAGCGCAGCTCGAGCACCAGGGGCAATCCGACCGCAACGCGTGCAGAGGGTCAAAACGGCATCCCCGGATCGGCATCGCTCGACTGCGAGGCCGGCAGCCGAGCTGATTGAGCTTTCCTGTCCCGAGCGCAGTCACATGGCTCGGGACAGGCATGACTCATACCCGCAGTGCGGGCGCGTCGGTCAGATGAGCTTCGCCATCGCCACCGCGGTGTCCGCCATGCGGTTCGAGAAGCCCCACTCGTTGTCGTACCAGGACATCACGCGCACGAGCGTGCCGTCCATCACCTTCGTCTGGTCCATGTGGAAGGTCGACGAGTGCGGATCGTGGTTGAAGTCGATCGAGACGTTCGGCTGGTCCGTGTAGCCGAGCACGCCCTTCAGCTGCTGCTCGGCGGCGCGCCGCACGGCGTCGTTGATCTCGTCCTTGGTCGTGGCGCGCTTGGCTACGAACTTGAAGTCGATGACCGACACGTTCGGGGTCGGCACGCGGATCGAGACGCCGTCGAGCTTGCCGTTCAGCTCGGGCAGCACGAGGCCGACGGCCTTCGCGGCGCCCGTCGAGGTCGGGATCATGGAAAGGGCCGCCGCGCGGCCGCGGTACAGGTCCTTGTGCATCTGATCCAGCGAGGGCTGGTCGTTCGTGTAGGAATGGATGGTCGTCATGAAGCCCTTCTCGATACCGACGGCATCGTTGAGGACCTTCGCGACCGGCGCGAGGCAGTTCGTTGTGCACGAGGCGTTCGAGACGACGAGGTGATCCTTCGTCAGCTGGTCGTGGTTCACGCCGTACACGACCGTGAGGTCGGCACCGTCGGCCGGGGCCGAGACGAGGACGCGCTTAGCGCCGGCATCGAGATGCGCCTTCGCCTTGTCCCTGGCCGTGAAGATGCCCGTGCACTCGAAGGCGATGTCGACGCCCAGCTCCCTGTGGGGCAGCTCGGCGGGATTCTTGATCGCCGTGACCCTGATCCGCTTGCCGTCCACGACGATGGCGTCACCGTCGACCTCGACCTTGCCGGGGTAGCGACCGTGCACGGAGTCGAAGCGGAGCAGGTGCGCATTGGTCTCGACCGGGCCGAGGTCGTTGATCGCAACCACCTCGATATCCGTCCGGCCCGCCTCGTGAATGGCGCGCAGCACATTGCGGCCGATGCGACCAAACCCGTTGATGGCGACCTTAACGCTCATGTCCTCGAACTCCTCCCGCCCTTCGGCGACGCTGCCGTGCGACTGTCTTGAGATCTAGAGATTATGGGTGCGCAGCACCC
>JAQGJZ010000375.1 GCA_028290385.1 Enterovirga sp. | reverse complement strand
AGCTGCCGCCGCCACCGCGAAGAGCGTGAAGGCCGCCCCGGCCGGAAAGAGCCCCGAGGCGCCCGCGAAGGATGCGAGCCCCAAGGGCAAGGCGAAGGACGAAGCATCGGCAAAGCCTGCGACAGGGGCCGCTGCGGCGACCGCCCCGGCCAAGTCGAAGAAGAAGGCCTGATCGGGCTGCCCATGCCACCTCTGCACGGTGAGGCGGGGTTCTTCACCGAGCGCTCCGCTCTGTTTCTGGATTTCGACGGCACGCTCGTCGACATCGCGGCGACGCCGGACGCCGTCGTGGTGGCCCCGGAACTGCCGGGCCTCCTCTCGGCGATGCGCAATCGGCTCGGCGGCGCGCTGGCGCTCGTTACGGGCCGCCCGATCGCCGGGATCGACCACTTCCTGCCCGGGCTCCAGCTCGATGCGTGCGGCATGCACGGGCTCGAGCGCCGGCTGGACGGGCAGGTCACCTTTCCGGATGATCTCGCCGACCTCGGCCCGTCGATCGCGCGGCTGCGCGGGCGGCTCGCCGCCTATCCGGGCGTCATCGTCGAGGACAAACGCATCGGCGTCGCGGTGCATTGGCGAACCGCGCCGGCAGCGGAAGCCGAGGCCCGCGCGGCGATCGACGAACTCGCGGCCGAGCTCGGGGCCGCCTACAAGATCCAGGAAGGGAAGGCCGTCCGCGAGCTTCTGCCGTCCCGGGCCGGCAAGGGAGAGGCCGTCCGCGCCCTGATGGGCCTGGAGCCTTATCGCGGCCGCCAGCCCATCTTCATCGGCGACGACAAGACCGACGAGCACGGCTTCGAGGCCGTGAACGCGCTGGGCGGGATCACGGTCAAGATCGGCCCTGGCGAAACCCTGGCGACGGAGCGTCTCGCCTCGCCGCGCGAGCTGCGGGACCTCATGGCACGCTGGCTTGGGCGGGGCTCCGGCGGGGACGCGAGCCCCCCGGCCTGACCGCCCCCGATACCCCCTCCGGGGAACCCATTCTCAAGGGATCGGGTTGTCCAGGCAGGGGTTAAGGTCGGCGTCAACAATGATAAAATCATTTGGGATCAGGCCAGATCTGGACGAAACGGCGGCCAGCCGTCCGGACATGAAGGCACGGACTGAGCTTCCGGCCGTGGCGCCCCGGCGCGCCAGCCGGGTTGGCGGCGGCGAACCCTCTCTCGCGGAAGACCAGCGTCACGGCGGCTCGTCCGGCGGCGGTCGCCTGGTCGTGGTGTCGAACCGGGTCCCGGTTCCGGGCCGGCGCGGCGCAAGCGGGGCCGGCGGCCTCGCGGTCGCGCTCGAAGCGGCGCTCCGGGAGCATGGCGGCATCTGGTTCGGCTGGTCCGGCGATGCCCGCTCCGCCATCGATGCCGACGCGCTCGATCGGCACCAGCACGGCCGCATCACGTTCGCGGTCACGGACCTCACGAAGCGCGACGTCGACGAATATTACCTCGGCTTCTCCAACCGCGCGCTTTGGCCGGTCTGCCATTACCGGCTCGACCTGGCGCATTTCAGCGAGCAGGAGACGGCGGCCTATTTCCGGGTGAACAGCGTCTTCGCCCGCAAGCTGATCCGGCTCATCGAGCCCCGCGACATCGTCTGGGTGCACGATTACCACCTGATCCCGATGGGCGCCGAGCTGCGCACGCGCGGCTTCGGCGGCCGCATGGGGTTCTTTCTGCACATCCCGTGGCCGTCGCCGGAGATCGCCAGCGCGCTGCCGCGCTACCGGCAGCTCCTCACGGGCCTGGCCGCCTACGATGTGGTCGGGTTTCAGACGCCGCGCGATGCCGACAATTTCGGCCGCTGCCTGGTCGAGGAAGGCCTCGCGACCGACCTCGGCGGGGGTGTCTTCGAGGCCGAGGGTCGACGCGTCGTCACGGGCGCCTTTCCGATTGGCATCGACACGAACGCCTTTCGCGAGGCCGCCATCAAGGCCGAGAAGGCACCTGCAGCGCGGCGCTTCATCTCGACCTTGGGCCAACAGAAGCTCGTGATCGGCGTCGACCGGCTCGATTATTCCAAGGGCATCGAGGAGCGCATCAAGTCCTTCTGCGCCTTCCTGGCGGCTCATCCGGAGCAGCGCGGCTGCGTCACTTATCTCCAGGTCACGCCGAAGTCGCGCTCGGACGTGCCCGAATACAAGCAGATCCAGCAGGAGGTCGCGGCCCGCGTCGGCGAGGCGAACGGCGCCTATGGCGAGGTCGAGTGGACGCCCATCCGTTATCTCAACCAGAACGTTCCGCATTCGACCCTGGCCGGGCTCTACCGGGCGGCGCAGGTCGGCCTGGTGACCCCGCTCCGGGACGGCATGAACCTGGTCGCCAAGGAATATGTGGCGTCCCAATCGGCCGAGGATCCAGGGGCTCTCGTCCTGTCGCAATACGCGGGCGCGGCTTTCGAGCTTGACGGCGCCGTGCTGGTTAATCCCTACGACGCGGTGGAAGCCGCGTCGGGAATCGCCCGCGCTCTGGCCATGCCTCTCGAGGAACGGCAGGAGCGGTGGACGTCGATGATGCGGCACCTCGAGACACACACCGTGAGCGATTGGTGGCGCAGCTTCATCGATACCCTGTCCCGGCAGGGCAGCGCGGCCGCCCTCCCGTCGCAGGACGCCGCCGGCGCGACCGGCTAGCCCTGACGCGCCCTCCTCATCGCGGCTGGCGCGCGTGAGTGCGTGCCAGCCGCCCCGCACCACCACCGATCGGCCCGGCGCCAGCGTCACCAGGGGCGGGGTGGATTTCGCGCTGGTCTCCGCGAACGCCGCGGCCGTCGAGCTGTGCCTGTTCGACCCGGGCGCCGCGTTCGAGCGGGCCCGGATCCCGCTGGCGCGCGAGGGCGATGTCTGGCGCGCCCATGTCGCCGGGATCGGGCCCGGGCAGC
>JAQGJZ010000360.1 GCA_028290385.1 Enterovirga sp. | reverse complement strand
CGATCTCAGCCGAGGCGAGCGCCCCGTTTTCGATAACGATCTGCAGGTCGATCTGGCTCGGCCGCCCCATCTCGTAGCCCTGCTCGATGACGAAGGAATGGGTGCCGTCGCCGAGCGGTTCGAACTGCATCAGCACCCCCGTGAAGGACGCGACCGCCGAGCCGGTCGCCGGGTCCTCCGTAATGCCCGTCTTGGGTGCGCCGAACATGCGGGCATGGAAGTGGTGCCCGGCCTCGGTCGTCTCACGCGTGTAGACATAAACGCCCGGGCCCTCCGAGCCGAGCGCCTTGGCGAAGGCGTCGCCGCTTGGGCGAGACCGCGCCACCGCGTCGCGCGTCGCGACCGGGATGAAGTCGAACGGGTTGCCGGCGGTGTGGCGGCTCGGCAGGTGCCGGTCGAACCCGATCTCCGACGGGTCGAGCCCGAGCGCCCAGGCGGCGTCCGAGACGACAGGGGCCCCGTCCTGCACCTCCGGCAGGCGCGGCAGGCGGAAGCGGGCGTAGCCGGCGCCCTCCCCCCGCCTCTCCACGATGCAGGGCACGATTCCGATGGTCTCCTCGAGGCCGAAGGCCTGCGCATCGGCGCCATTCTGGCCGGACAAGCCGAGCAGAACGGCCGTCCCGATGGTCGGGTGGCCCGCAAAAGGCAGTTCGCGGCCCGGCGTGAAGATGCGCAGCTTCGCCCTGTGCCGGGCATCCGTGGGCGGAAGGACGAAGACGGTCTCGGAGAGGTTGAACTCGCGCGCGATCGTCTGCATGGCGCCGTCGTCCAAGCCCTCGGCATCGAGGACCACCGCGAGCGGGTTGCCGGCGAAGCGCCGGGTCGTGAAGACGTCGAGCGTGGCGAAGCGGCGGCGCATGAAGACCTCGGGGTTGCCGGTCGGCTTAGACCGGCTCCGCCGCGAAGGTCCAGGTGGGGGATACGAACTCGTCCTGCGCCGCGACCGTGAGGATCTCGCGCGAGCCCGCCTCCTCCGTGCGCTTCAGGAGGCCATAGACGGACGACGCGGCCCTCTCGAGCGCCGTCCGCGCAGAGCGGCTCGACAGGTAGTGAACCAGGAACAGCGCCGCGATCGCGTCTCCGGCCCCGTTCACCGAGACGCCGAGCTTCGGTGTGCGCACGCGAAAAACCTCGCCGCCCTCGCCGGCCGCGAGGTCGATCGCATCGGCAGGCGTGTCTTCGCTGTGCAGCGAGGTGACAAGCACGATGCGGGGCCCGAGCGCCTGGAGCGCAGCCACGGCCTCCCTGGCCTCGGCCGCCGTGCGGATCTCGCGGCCAGCGAGGTATTCGAGCTCGAACTGGTTCGGGGTGACGAGGTCCGCCGCAGGAACAGCGTGCTCGCGCATGAATTCCGGGATGCCCGGCCGGACAAAGACGCCGCGCCCGACATCGCCGATCACCGGATCGCAGCAATAGAGGGCCCGCGGATTGGCCTCGCGCACCCGCGCCACGGTGCCGAGGATGGCCTGCCCGATATCGGCCGAGCCCATATAGCCCGACAGCACGCCGTCGCAGCTCGGCAGCACCCCGCGCGCCGCGATGCCGTCGACCAGTTCCTCGACGGCCTGGCCATCGAAGACGCGGCCTGTCCAGGAGCCGTAGCCCGTATGGTTCGAAAACTGGACGGTGTGGATCGGCCAGACCTCGTGCCCGAGCCGCTGCATGGGGAAGGTCGCGGAGGCGTTGCCCACATGGCCGAAGGCAACATGCGACTGGATGGACAGGATGTTCACACGCACTCCGGCCGAAAGACATGTATGGCGGGATGGCGGGCTTCGTGACCCGCCGGAGAGCTAGGCCGGATGCTGCAGGACTTCGTCAAGACGGTCACGGATTTTGCGCAGACGAACCAGGAGTTCCTGCTGCCGATGATCCTCGTCATCGCCTTCCTGGAATGCCTCGCCTTTGTGTCGATCATCGCGCCGGCGACGGTGCTGTTCGCCGCGCTGGGCACGGTCGCGGGCGCGGCCGGGATCGGGCTCGTCCCGCTCGCCCTCACGGCCACCATCGGCAGCGTGGTCGGCTACTGGGTGTCCTACTGGATGGGCCTGTGGCTCGGCCCGCCGATCCTGCAGCGCTGGCCGCTGAATCGACGCCCCGACCTCGTCGAAAAGACGCAGCGGTTCTTCGAGCGCTGGGGCGCGATCGGCATCCTGATCTCGCATTTCTGGGGGCAGGTGCGGCCGCTGGCGCCGCTGGTCGCGGGCATCGTCAGAATGCCGGCGGTGCCCTTTCACATCGCCAACCTCGCCGGCTCGCTCGGCTGGAGTTTTGGCGTGTTCTACGCCTCAGGCACCATTGGCAGCTGGCTGCACTGAGCCGCCCCGGGGCGCGGCGCGGAGGTTCGGCAGCAGCACGGCGACGATCCCGATCGCCGGCAGGATCGCGCAGAGGTGGTAGACGGTTTCGATCGAGGTCCGGTCCGCGACGGCGCCGAGAACCGCGGCCCCGATACCGCCCAACCCGAACGAGAGCCCGAAGAACAGGCCCGAGACCACCCCGACCCGCCCCGGCAGCAGTTCTTGGGCGAAGACCACGATGGACGGGAAGGAGGAGGCCATGATCATCCCGATCGGGACGCTCAGGACCACCGTCCAGGTCAGGTTCGCGTAGGGCAGCGCGAGCGTGAAGGGCAGCGCGCCGAGGATCGAGATCCAGATCACCAGCTTACGCCCGATCTTGTCGCTGAGCGGGCCGCCGAGGGCGGTGCCGAGCACGACCGAGCCGAGAAACACGAACAGAAATACCTGGGCCGTCTGCACCGGCACGCCGAAGCGGCCCATGAGGTAGAACGTGTAATAGGAGGTCAGGCTCACCGTGTAGAAGTTCTTCGAGAACACCAGCACGATGAGGATCGCGATCGCGAAGGCCACGCGGCCGCGCGACAGGCCATGATGCTGAACAGCTCCCCGGGGCCGTGCCGAGGCCGCGACGAGATGGCGGCCATACCACCGGCCGACCGCGACCAGGATCGCCATCGCGACAAGCGCCACAAGGGAGAACCAGACAACGCTGCGCTGCCCGTTCGGCACGACGATAAAGGCCGCGAGCAGCGGCCCGCTCGCCTGGCCGACATTGCCGCCGACCTGGAACAGCGACTGGGCGAGGCCGTGCCGGCCGCCCGAGGCGGCTCGGGCGATCCGGGACGCCTCCGGGTGGAACACGGCCGAGCCCGTGCCGATGAGGCAGGCCGCGACCAGGATGGCGCCAAAGCTTCCCGCGCTCGCCAGCAGCAGCAGCCCCGAGAGGGTCAACCCCATGCCGACGGCGAGCGAATAGGGACGCGGGCGCCGATCGGAAAACATGCCGACGAGCGGCTGCAGCAGCGACGCCGTGAACTGGAAGGCGAGCGTGATCAGGCCGACCTGGCCGAAATCCAGCGCGTAGGAGCTCTTCAGGATCGGATAGAGCGCCGGGACGAGCGACTGGATCAGGTCGTTGAGGCAATGGGAGAGGCTGATCGCCCCCATGATGCCGACGACGAGCCCGTCCTCGCGGCGGGCCGTGCCGCCGGAGACCGGCGCGGGCTGCAGGGTGCCCGCGTCGGCGGGGTTGGCGCTCATGTCTCGGCGATCTCCAGGCGAACGCCCGTCATAAGTACCTGAGATCGCTTGCGCGATGGTCTCCGGCGCAGGTCAGTGCTGCGCCGGGGACGCATGCCCGTCGATCAGGCCGAGGCCTGTTTCACGAACCGGTCCGTGAAGGTGCCGGCGAGGTCGATCTTGGCATTCGCCAACTCCGGGTCGAGCTTGCGGAGCATGTCGAGCACGCTCTCCTGGCCCGCCTGCGGGATGATCCCCGTCCGGGAATAGCTCTCAAGCGAGTTCTTCACGGCCCGCAAATAGAGCGTCTTGTCGCCCAGGTGGTAGTCGCCCGGCACCGTATCCGCGACCTGCTCCGGCGTCGCGGAGGCGAGCCATTTCAGGGCCTTTACGTGCGCGTTGACCAGGCGCTGCGTGGTGTTCGGGTTCGCGGCGATGAAGTCGCGTTTCAGATACACCACGGCCGCGGGGTTCGAGCCGCCGAACAGCTCCTTGGTGCCCGACTCCGTCCGGGTATCGATCAGGACCTTGATGGCGCCGTCACCCTCGAGCTTGGCGATGACCGGGTCGAGATGCGAAATCGCGTCGATCTCGCCCTTCTGCATGGCCGCCACCGCGCCGGCACCGCCGCCGACCCCGATAAAGGCCACGTCGTTCGGCTTCAGCCCGGCCTTCACCAGGGCGTATTGCATCGTGTTCGCGGTGGAGGAGCCAGGCGCCGTGACGCCGACCTTCTTGCCCTTGAAGTCGGCGATCGTCTTGATCTCGCCCGCCTTCTCGGTCTTCACGCCGATGACGATGGCCGGGAAGCGGCCGAGTTCGCAGACGGCCTGGATGTCCTGCCCCTTGGCCTGCATGCGGATCGTGTGCTCGTAGGCGCCGGTGACGACATCCACCGAGCCGCCGATCAGCGCCTGGAGCGACTTCGCGCCGCCGCCGAAATCGTTGATCTCGACCTCGAGCCCCTCTTCCTTGAAGAAGCCGCGGCGCTCCGCGATGGTGAGCGGGAGATAATAGAGAAGCGGCTTGCCGCCGACGCCGAGCGCGACCTTGGCCTTCTCGGGGGCGCCGGCTGCCTGAGCGTAAGCGAGGTTTGCGAGCGACGAACCAAGCGTCAGCGCACCCGCACCAACGAGGAATGAGCGGCGTTCCATCAGCGATCCTCCGGTTGTGTCTTGCGCCGTCTGTCGCATGACGCGACGCCGGCGCGCAATTGCCGGTTCGGCTGATGCCTAGCGCGCGTTCGACTGCCCCGGCTTCCAGGCGAGAAGTCTGTTCTCGATAACGGTCACCAGTGAATCGATCAGGATCACGAAGATCGCCAGGATGAACATGCCGGCGAACACGCCCGTGACGTCGAACACGCTTTCGGCCTCGTGGATCTTGTAGCCGAGGCCTGCAGACGAGCCGAGATACTCGCCGACCACCGCGCCGACGAGCGCGAACCCGACCGACGTGTGGAGGGAGGAGAACATCCAGGTGAGCGCCGCGGGCCAGTAGACGTGCCGCAGAAGCTGGCGCTCGTTCATGCCGAGCATGCGGGCATTGGCGAGCACGGTCGGCGAGACCTCGCGCACGCCCTGGTAGACGTTGAAAAACACGATGAAGAAGACGAGCGTGAAGCCCAGCGCCACCTTGGACCAGATGCCGAGCCCGAACCACAGTGCGAAGATCGGCGCCAGGACGACGCGGGGCAGCGCGTTCGCGGCCTTGATGTAGGGGTCAAAGACCGCGGCCAGCAGGTCGTTCCGGGCGAACACGAAGCCGACCAGGATGCCGCCGCCGGCCCCCAGTGCGAAGGCGAGGATCGTCTCCTGGAGCGTGATCCACAGATGGCCCCAGATCTCGGTGCCCGAAAGCTCGCGCCAGACCCGCGCCAGCACGTCGACCGGCGTCGAGAAGAAGAACTGGGCGTTCTTCACGCTGCCGAAGATCGGATAGACCGTGATGACGTGCCAGATCGCCAGAAGCGCGACCGCGACGAGGACCTGGAGGACGAGGAGCTTGGCGCGGTTCATCAGGCGATCTCCTCGGCACCATAGGCCTTCTGGACCTCTGTCCGCAGGCTAGCCCAGATCTCCTTGTGGATGTGATGGAATTCCGGATCGAGCCGGATTTCGGCGGTGTCGCGCGGCCGGGAGAGCGGCACGGGAAAGTCCCCGATGATGCGCGCGGCGGGGCCCGCCGACATGACCACGACGCGATCAGCGAGCGCGATCGCTTCCTCGAGGTCGTGGGTCACGAACATGCAGGCCTTCCGGTCCGCCGCCCAGAGCTTCAGGAGCAGGTTTCCCATCAACTGCCGGGTCTGCGCATCGAGCGGCCCAAAAGGCTCGTCCATCAACAGGATCTCGGGATCGCGGATCAGCATCTGGGCGAGCGCAACGCGCTTGCGCTGCCCGCCGGACAGCATGTGCGGATAGGATTCCACGAAGCTCTTCAGGCCGACCCGCGCGAGCCAGGCCTTGGCCTGCTCAAGCGCTTGCTGCCGCGGAACGCCCTTCGGCTCGAGCGCGACGGCCACGTTGTCGATCGCGCTCTTCCAAGGCATCAGCGCGTCGGCCTGAAACAGGTATCCGGCCCGGCCGTTCAGGCCCGAAAGCGGCGCTCCGAACACGTCGACCTGGCCGGCGCTAGGGGCGAGGAGGCCAGCGGCGGCGTTCAGCAGCGTGGATTTTCCGCAGCCGGTCGGCCCGACGATGGCCACGAACTCGCCCGGCCGGACCGCGAGGTCAATTCCCTCCACGGCCGTGTAGGTGGCGCTCCCCTTCAGTGGAAATGTGATCGCACTACCGTTCAGCCCGACTGCAACCGGCGCTGGGGACAGCTCTTGCATCGTAGGTTCCGTGGCCCGCGGTGAGCTTTCAACGATAGGCGGACAGCACGCCGGGATCGAGCACCGCGAGATCCGCCCGCGCGGTTTCGTAGCCGCTTCGGACGACGTCGTCGAATTTGTTCCAGTCGAGCAGGCGAACGCCCGTCAGCGCGGGCCGGAAGCAGATATCGGCCTTGGCCCGCATCTCCCGCTGCCGGCCGGTCGCTTGAAGCACGCTCGCATTGACGAGCATCTCGGGCAGACTCGGCAGGTCGTAGCGCCGCTTCGACCGCCCTCGGAGCCTGTCGACGAACAGGGCCAGCGAGCCCGGGACCCAGTCGAGATCGAACGTCCGGATCCGGTCGCTGAGCAGGTCGACCGCCAGGATCCTCGCCGCGCCGAACCGCTGCATCACGTCGACCGGCAGGTTGTTCAGTGCGCCGCCGTCGACGTGCAGATGGCCGTCGATGATGATCGGCGGGAGCGCGCCCGGAATGGCGAAGCTCGCGAGGAGCGCCCGTGAAAGCGAACCACGCGCCAGCACGCTTTCGGTGGCTGTCGAGTAGTTGGCCGCCACGCAGTAATACGTGATCCAGGTGTCCTCGATCCCGATATCGTGGCCTGCGACTTCGTCCACGGCCCGCTCGGTCAGGAAGCGCGTCTTGGCGCCCCGGAGGAGCGAGATGAGCGGAAGCAGGTTGTAGTCGCTCGTTGGATTGCCGTCCTCGACGAAGATGCGCCGGGCGGCCCGGATCAGGTCATCGCCGACGAGGTCCAATGCCCGGAGGGCCCCGATGGCGGAGCCGATGCTCGTGCCGCCGATGATATCGGGCGCGATCCCGGCATCGGTCAGAGCGTTGATGGCGCCGACATGGGCAAAGCCGCGCGCCCCGCCCCCCGACAGCACGAGGCCGATCGCGCGCCCGGTCACCAGCCGCGCGAGGCGCTTCATGTCCCGCTCCAACGCCGGGCGCACATGGATGTGCCGGTCGACGCTGCGCCTGGCGAGCCAGGCGCTCGTGCCGGTCGGGCTGCGCTTTCCGGAATCGTGCAGGAGCACGAGCGATTGCACGGGCCCGACGACCGTGTTGTCGTCATCGAGCAGGGCCGCCTCGGCCTCCCCGACGGCGACGGGCCCGTCCGCATCCGCGACCAGCAGGATCTCGTCCGAATGGCGGATGCAGGCCCGGGTCCAGGGCGTCGGCTCACCGTCCGCAACCAGCAGCAGGCTGCTGCTCGCCATCTCGGCCCCGTCGAGCCACCGGGTGACGGCGCCGCGCGGGTCACCCACCGAGTCACGATCAGCGCGCGGCAGCGCCGCGAAATCCTCCGCCGTGAGCAGACGCGCCGTTGCATCGAGGGAGGCGATGCAGTCCCGCAGGGTATTCGAGAAGCCGCGCAGATCGGGCAAGGGCGCGACGGGCAGAATGCAGATCGTCTTCCGGCCCTCCGAGCGCCGGCGCCGGTCTCCGCGGCGCGAGCGCTCCACGACCGTCCGCATGACCGTGAGGGCGACCTCCGGCCGACCCGCGATCAACCGCTTGAATGTCTCGCGGCTCATCCGGGCCACGACCGAGTCGCGCACGGCCGAAACGCTCGCCGAGCGACGCTCCCCGGTGATCAGCCCGAGTTCGCCCACCGTCTCGCCACGCAGCACATCGCCGAGGATCTCGGGCCCCTGACGCGTCTGGCGCGTGGCTCGGAGCCGGCCGCTCAGGAGAAAGAACGCCTCCTCCGACACGTCGCCCTCAGACACGAGCGTCTCGCCGGCCCCGAGGACGAGCACCTCCAGCTCCGCCTCAACCGCCTCGAAGTCTTCGTCGCCCGCGTGGAAGAAATCCCGGAATGCTGACCGCAGATCGTCGCGATAACGCCGGCCCCCGGCGCGGTCCTCCTGCATCTGGCAATTCCGTGAGGTCGGTTCGGGGGGACGTGGTACAGCCTGGCCCTGGTACGGCGCGCCTTGTTACGAAACAAGCCGGAGCGATGTCTTGCCGCGGCCAAGACTACCGCGGCCTGTCTCGGCCCCGTCCGGTCCGGGACCATGCGCAGCCACTTTGCGTTGCTAGCGCCAATCTCCGATCGCTGCCTGCAGAATTGCGAGCGCCGCCACGGCGGCCGTGTCGGCCCGCAGAATGCGGGGCCCGAGAGAGATCCGGAGCACGTTGGGGCGGGCGAGCAGCATGGCGCGCTCCTCGGGTGCAAAGCCGCCCTCGGGACCGACCAGGAGCGCCAGCCGCGTGCCTGGGGGCAGCGCGGCCAGCGCCTCGAGCGGGTTCTTGAGCGGCGCATCCTCGTCGCAAAACACCAGCACGCGCTCCGGCTCCAGGCGGCGCAGAACCGGCTCCAGGTCGTCCTCGGCCGCGACCTCGGGCACCGCCAGGATTCCGCATTGCTCGGCCGCCTCGATCGCGTTCGCCCGCATCCGCTCGGCGTTGACCCTGCTCGACACGGTGCGGCGCGTGAAGGTGGGCTGGAGACGACCAACCCCCATCTCGACCGCCTTTTGGACCGTGTAGTCGAGACGCGCGTGCTTCAGGGGCGCGAACAGAAACGCGAGATTCCCGGGCTCCGGCTGCGGCCGCGTGCGCTCGCCGGCCACGAGCGAGGCGGATTTCCGCCCGGCGCTGCGGATCTCCATCAGCCATTCGCCGTCGCGCCCGTTGAAGGCGAGAACGGCCTTGCCGGGCCCGAGCCGGAGAACGTTCAACAGGTAATTCGCCTGCGCCCGATCGAGCTCGATCTCGGCGCCTGGGCCGAGATCCGGCTCGACAAAGAGCCGCGGGGCGGAAAAGTCGTACAGCGCCATCTCTCAGGCATCCTCGGCCAGCACGCCGGCCGCGTACAAAAGCCGCCACAATCGTGTGGTTACCAACCCGTCTCCATCTTGGTACGAGAGGCGGGGAGTCGTAGGAGTTCTCCGCGACGGGCTCTCGCCGTGCGCCTCGGCGCACGCGATCGAAGAACCCGGGCAAGCCGGACGGAACGAGGGGACAGGTTTCATGACGCTCAGCCCAGCCGCTCTCTCGAACGGGGCAGCCTCCAAGGCGATGAGGATTGCGCTGTTCGCGGCCACGCTGATCTCGGGGTCACTCGGTGCAAGCGCGGCTTTCGCTCAGGCCTCCGGCTGCACGGATATCCAGCCGATGCTGCTGCAGCGCAAGTCCATTGGCGAGCGGATCTCGGCGGCCACGGCCGGCGGCAAGAAGCAGATCGATGCGCGCCGTGCGTGCACAGATTTCGGCGCCCTCGTCACCAACGGCGACAAGCTCATCAAATGGGCCCAGGCGAACCAGGCTTGGTGCCAGGTCCCGGAACAGTTCCTGGCGAGCATGAAGGAAGACCACTCCCGGGCGGTGAAGATTCGCACCCAGGCCTGCGGCGCTGCCGCGAAGCAGGCCCAGATGGAGAAGCAGGCGCGGGAAGCCGGAGCCGGCGGTGGCGCTGGCGGGCTGCTCGGCGGCGGCGGCCTGACGGGCGTGACACGCCTTCCCCAGGGCGCCCTCTAGGGCGGGTCAGGCCTCCCGGCCGCAGGCGATCTCGCGCCCACGGAAAACGAGCGGCCGCACGGGCAGGCGCGCGCTCTTGCGGCGCACGAGAAAGCGCGGGCGCCGTCCGGAGAGAACGATCAGCCGCTTGCTGTCCTGCGCCCGGCCGAGCCGCAGCTTTCCCATCTGCGAAGCCAGCGGCTCCGTGTAGCCGTCCCAGGCGCGGATCATGGGCGTGAGGCCGGAGGCCGCTACCATGGACCGCCAGATCGCGATGACTTCCTCCTCCGGGAACGGCCCGAAGGTCATGGCGGCCGTACCGGCCGCATCCACCAGCACGATACGCGCGTCTTCGCCGCCGCGGCTCAAGTCGAGCACGGCGCCAGACAGCGTCTCCTGAGTATTCCCAAAAACAATCTGAACTCCGGTCCTGCCATTGCAGACAGTCCGGAGCAGGTCGAAGCCGCCTCCAGCAATGGAGCCGGCTCCGACCTGTCCGTCGTAGCCCGACATATGTGATGCCTTACCCTGTCGGCGGCTTTTTGTGCCGCTCTGAACGGGATCAACATGCCATCCCGGGGCTGGGCGACGCCTTAAGGCGGACGGTTAAATACCGGTAGACTCGCTCGTTTCCCGGCTCATGTTCAACAGAAGATTGCTCATCTGCCCCAGCCGGGGCCGGTGCGGTCCTTGCCGCTGAGGGGCGCGGCACCTATTCCTCAGGGTGAAGCCGCAGCAGCCGCATGACAGCCTCCCCGATCAACCCGCAGGCCCTTCTGCCCCCCGTGCGCGACGTTGCGTACGAGGCGGGCGAGATCGCCATGCGGTTCTTCCGCTCCGGTCTGTCGACCTCGGCCCGCATCTGGTCGAAGGCGGGCGGCTCCCCCGTGACGGAGGCGGATGTCGCGGTCGACACCTTTCTCAAGGTCCGCCTCAGCGGCATGTTTCCGGACGCGGGCTGGCTCTCCGAGGAGACCGCTGACGACGCCCGTAGGCTCGGGCGCGACTACGTCTGGATCGTCGACCCGATCGACGGCACGCGCGCCTATCTGTCCGGCAGCCACGACTGGTCCGTCGCGATCGCGCTGCTGCGGGGGGACCGGCCCGTGCTGGGCATTGTCTATGCCCCTGCGCACGAAACTATGTTCGAGGCCCAGGAAGGCGCCGGGGCGCGCCGCAACACCGAAACGATCGCGGTGTCCCGCGCGTCCTCGCTGGAGGGCATCAGCGTGGCGGGCCCGAAGCCGTTCGTCGACCGCCTCGGACACAAGGTGTCCTCCATCAAGCGACCGCCGCGCATCCCGTCGCTCGCACTCCGCATCGCGCGTGTCGCCGAGGGCTCGGTCGATGCCGGTCTCGTCTCCTCCGATTCACGCGATTGGGACCTCGCCGCGGCCGACCTCATTCTCCAGGAGGCCGGCGGGGCGCTCACGACCCTCGCCGGGGACGTTCCCCGCTACAACCAACCCGAGCCCTCCCACGGCGAGCTCGCCGCAGGGCCGAAGCGTTTGCATGCCGACCTGCTCGCCGCGATCCGGTGACAGAGCGGACGCGTGATGACCGGGAGTCGACTGCATGGCAGGTGAGAAGCAGCTGCTGCACCTTGTTTTCGGCGGGGAGCTCGAGAGCATCGAATCGGTGGATTTCCGCGATCTCTCGGCGCTCGACATCGTCGGGATCTACCCGAGCTACGCCGCAGCCCACGCGGCCTGGAAGGCGAAGGCGCAATCGACCGTCGACAACGCGCAGATGCGTTACTTCATCGTCCATCTGCACCGTCTGCTCGACCCACAGAAGACCTGACGACATGGGGTGGTCCAAGCGCCTCGGCCGTACGCGCCCGGTTCAGGAGGGCCTCGGCCTCGTGCTCGCCCGGTACCTGGACCTCGTTCGGGTGACGAACCGGTTCGTGCACGAGCCGGCCGACATCTATGGTGGGGTCGAGCCGCTCACGCCCTTTATCGGCGCGATGTGGCACGGCCACCACTTCATGGTGCCATTTCTGCGCCGGCCGCAGGACCGGGTCGCGAGCCTCGTCTCGCGCTCCGGCGACGGGGAGTTCAACGCCGTCGCGCTGCGCCACCTCGGCGTCCGGGCGATCCGCGGCTCGGGCGCACGGGGCCGCGACCCGCGCGCGAAGGGCGGCGCCCCTGCCCTGCGGGCCATGCTCCGCACGCTCGCCGACGGCGAGAACGTGTTTTTGACCGCCGATGTGCCCAAGATCGCGCGCCGCTGCGGTGAGGGCATCGTCACGCTCGCCCGCATCTCGGGCCGGCCCATCGTTCCGGTCGCGGTCGCGACGAGCCGGCACATGGATTTCGACAGCTGGGACCGCGCGAGCATCGGCCTGCCCTTCGGGCGGGGCGCGATGGTCGTCGGAAACCCGATCACGGTGCCGCGGGATGCCGGTCCCGATGGCACGGAGGTGGCACGGCTGGGCGTGGAGCGCGAGCTCAACCGCGTGAATGCGCGCGCCTGCGAGCTCGTCGGCCGGACGGATCCCGGCGCGCGTCAGCCGGCTCAGATGGAGCGAGCGTCGGAGCGCCGCGTTCCGGCATGACCGCGCGGCTTCCCGCCCCGCTTCTGGCCTATCGGGCGGCGACGTCGCTATTGGCACCCCTGGCCGCGCCGGCCTGGCTCAAACGGCGCATCCGGCAGGGCAAGGAGGACGAGGACAGGCTCCCCGAGCGCCAGGGCTTTGCCGGCCGCGAGCGCCCCCGGGGCGAGCTGGTCTGGACGCATGGTGCCTCCGTCGGGGAAACGATGGCCCTGCTCCCCGTCGTGGACGCGCTCGTCCGCCGCGGCGTGAAGGTGCTGGTCACGTCCGGCACCGTCACCTCCGCCGAGCTCCTCGCCCGGCGGCTTCCGGCCGGGGCGCGCCACCAGTTTCTGCCGCTCGACGTGCCCCGGTTCGTCCGCCGCTTTCTGCAGCACTGGCAGCCGCGGCTGGCGATCTTCGCCGAATCCGAGATCTGGCCCAACACGATCCTCGAACTCGAGCGTGCCGAGATACCGCTTGTTCTCGTGAACGGCCGTATCTCGCCGGGCTCCTTCCGGGGATGGCAGAAGGCGCCGGCTGTGGCGCGCGCGCTGTTCGGCCGCTTCGCCCTGTGCGTGGCCCAGAGCCGGCCCGATGCCGAGCGGCTCGCTGCGCTCGGCGCACCGGTCGGGGCGATCTCAGGCAACCTGAAGTTCGACCTTCCGCCACTCCCGGCTGATCCGGCGGTGGTCGAGCATTTGGCCGGGCTCGTCGCCGGGCGCGAGATCTGGATGGCCGCGAGCACGCATCCCGGCGAGGACGACGCGATCTTTGCGGCCCATGCGGCCATCAAGGAACGGCGGCGCAATCTCCTCACCATTCTGGCGCCGCGCCATCCCGCGCGGGGGCGTCAGATCGCGGAGGCGGCCGGGGCGGCCGGGCTGCACGCGGTCCGCCGGGCGGAGAACGGGTCTCCGGAGATGGCGGGCGACATCTACATCGCGGACACACTCGGTGAACTCGGGCTGTTCTACCGGCTTGCCCCGCTCGTGTTCATGGGCGGCACGCTGGTGCCGAAGGGTGGGCAGAACCCGTTCGAGCCCGCCCGGCTCGGGACAGCCCTCCTGCACGGCCCGCACACGCAAAACTTCGCGGAGATCTTCGACGCGCTGGACGAGAACGGCGCCGCGGTCGCGCTGGAGGGCGCAGAGGATCTCGGCAGAGCCGCCACCGCCCTTCTCGCGGACGGCGCGTTGCTGCGCGACATGGCCCGGGCTGCCGCCGAAACCACGGCCTCGCTCGGCGGAGCGCTGGAGCGTACGATGGAGGCGGTCGAGCCGTTTCTTCCGCAGCCGGCCGATCCGCGCGAGGCGTTCTGGTGAAGGCACCCGATTTCTGGTGGCGTCCCCCCGGCCTCGCCGCCAGGCTGCTCCAGCCGATCAGCGCGGTCTACGGAACGCTGGCGGCCCGCCGGATGGCCCTTCCTGGCGCGCGAGCGTCGCTGCCCGTGATCTGCATCGGCAATGTGACGGTCGGCGGCTCGGGAAAGACGCCGACCGCGATCGAGGTTGCGCGGCTGCTGCGCGGGATGGGCCGCGAGCCTGCCTTTCTGACGCGCGGCTATGGCGGCGCCCTGCGCGGCCCGATCCTCGTGGATCCGGCGCGGCACGGCTTCGAAGAGGTCGGAGACGAACCGCTGCTGCTGGCCCGCCACGCCCCGACCGTGATCGCACGGGCAAGGCCGGCGGGCGCGGTTCTCGCGGCTTCGACCGGCGCGGACGTGATCGTGATGGATGACGGGCTGCAGAACCCCTCGCTGCAGAAGGACCTCACGATCGCGGTGTTCGACGGCGGCGCCGGGATGGGGAACAGGCTCGTCTTCCCGGCCGGCCCGCTGCGCGCGCCGCCGAGCGCGCACTGGCCGCGCATCGGGGCCGTGCTGATCGTCGGCGAAGGCGAACCTGGGCGGGCCATCGCGGCGGAAGCGGGCGCAAGCGGCTTGCCCGTCCTGCATGCCCGGCTCGAACCCGAACCGGAGCAGGCCGTCCGCCTCGAAGGGCGGCGCGTCCTGGCCTTCGCCGGCATCGGCCGCCCCGAAAAGTTCTTCGCCGCCCTTCGGGCCGTTGGTGCGGAGGTGGTGGAAACGCGGCCCCTGCCGGACCACCACGTTTATAACGAGCGCGAGGTCCTCGATCTGCTCGCCGACGCCGAGCGGGGCGGCCTCGTTCCGGTCACGACCGAGAAGGATCTGGTTCGTCTGGTCGGGTTCCGCAGCTCCGACGCACGCGCCGGCGCAATCGTCGCGCTCCCGGTCAAACTCGCCTGTGCCGACACGGAACGCCTGGAGGCTCTGCTCGCGTCGGCCCTCGGGCGAGCCTGATCAGTTGGTCCGGGTCGGCTGAGGGAGGCCCAGGCGCGTCAGCACGGCTTCGGGGGAGACATACGCCTCCTGCCGCTCGACGCTCCAATATTTGAGCTGGTCCAGCGGAATGGCTTCGCCCGTCACGGCGCAGCGGACAAAGCGGCCCGGCCGGACGACCCGGATGTTCGAGTCCCGGTACTCGATGATGGCTTCGCCGCCTTCGTGCTTGTTCATTGCCATTGTCCGGGTCGGGCCGCCGCGCTCCGACCTCTCAGTTATCGAAGAGGTTCGTCTGTACAAGGGGGACCGAGCGTCGCTTCGCCCGCGTACCCTCCGCCTGGACCCGCCGCCTGCCATCCGCGAACTCGAGCGTGAGACCCTGCCCGACCGAGATCTCGGCGGCAGAATGGATCACCCGATCGTGCTCGTCACGTACCAGCACATAGCCGCGGGCCAGCACGGACGTGTAGCCGAGGCTCGCAAGCAGGCTCGACTTCCCCTCCAGGCTCCGGCGATTGCGCTCGATTGCGGCCCGCGCCGCCCTTTCGGCCCGGCCGGCCAAGCCCCCGATGCGCTCGCGGCAGGTTTCAATCCGCGTCTTTTCGGCCCGCAGCACGGCGTCGCGGCCGGCGGCGAGCCGGGCGGACAGGTCGCCCAGGGTTTTGCGGCGCTCCCCCACCATCCGGGCGGTCAGGTGGCCCGGCTTGTCACCGACGAGCGCAAGCCGGGTGCGGATCTCGGCGAGCTTCACGTATGGCGCCTGGCGGGCGAGCCGGTCCGCCGAGCGCTTCAGGTCGCGCTCGTGCTCGCGCGCATTCGCCAGGAGCCCGGGCGCCAGCTTCGCCCAGGCAAGGTCCAGCCGCTGGCGCGGCACGCCGACGAGCGCCTCGGGGCTCGGGAGCGCCCGGGCCGCGGAACGCAGCTCGGTGCGACGGCTCTCGACGAGGCGCAGCAGCGCCTCCGCTTGGCGCCGGACCAGCCCCCCGACCTGGATCGCGAGCTCGGCCCTGACCGGCACGGCCATCTCGGCCGCCGCTGTCGGGGTGGGCGCGCGCAGATCCGCCGCATGGTCGAGCAGCGTCCAGTCGGTCTCGTGCCCGACGGCCGAGATGAGCGGGATCGCGCTGTCCGCAGCCGCCCGGACCACGGCCTCCTCGTTGAAGCCCCAAAGGTCTTCGAGCGAGCCCCCTCCCCGCGCCACGATGAGAACATCCGGCCGCGGGACGGCGCCCCCGGCAGGCAAGGCGTTGAAGCCGCGGATGGCAGCCGAAACCTCGTCGGCGCAGGTCTCACCCTGCACCCGGACCGGCCAGACCAGGACATGGCGCGGGAAGCGATCATCCAGCCGGTGGAGGATGTCGCGGATCACGGAGCCTGTCGGAGAGGTAACGACGCCCACCACCCGGGGCAGGAAGGGCGGCCGGCGCTTGCGCGCCTCGGCAAACAGCCCCTCCGCCGTCAGCCGCCGCCGCCGCTCCTCGAGCAGGGCCATGAGGGCCCCGATGCCCGCGGGCTCGAGCTGTTCGACCACGATCTGGTAGGTGGACTTGCCCGGAAAGGTCGTGATGCGCCCGATGGCCACGACCTCCAGGCCCTCCTGCGGCTTGAAACGCATCCGGCCGAAGGCAGACTTCCAGATCACCGCATCGATGCGGGCGTCGCGGTCCTTTATGCAGAAATACGCGTGGCCGGAGGCGTGCGGGCCGCGATAGCCCGAAATCTCGCCCCTCAGGCGAACATGGCCGAACGCATCTTCGAGCGTGCGCTTCAGCGCGCCGGCAAGCTCGGAGACGCTCCATTCCGGCGCATTGGTGGGCTCGGCTGCGGCTGGAATCATGGCGCATCGTTAAAGCTTCGCGCGCAGGCGGGCCAGCTTTGCCCCACGATCCCGGGTGCCCGGCCTGCATCGGCAAGGCCCCACCAGCGCGAGCCGCCCGAGAACGCGGCCAGGCGCGCGCCCTCCCCGGTTGAAGGCCGGCCCGAAACTCCGTAGGGCGAACCCGTCTCAGGGGATACGCGGTTGAACATCCTGCTCATCGGCTCTGGCGGGCGCGAGCACGCGCTTGCGCGCGCGATCAAGGCGAGCCCGCTCTGCAGCCGGCTCGTGACGGCACCGGGCAATCCGGGCACGGCGCAATTCGGGACCAACGCTGCGATCGACGTCGCCGACCACGAGGCCGTGATGGCGCTGTGCCGGCGCGAAGCGATCGAGTTCGTGATCGTGGGCCCGGAGGCGCCGCTGGTGGCGGGGCTCGTGGACGATCTCACGGCAGCCGGGCTCAAGGCCTTCGGGCCGAGCCGGGCGGCGGCGCAGCTCGAAGGCTCGAAGGCGTTCACCAAGGAACTCGCCCGCGAGTTCGATATCCCCACTGCTGCCTTCGCCCGCTTCACCGAGCCGGCAGCCGCCAAGGCCTATATCCGCCAGCAAGGCGCGCCGATCGTAGTCAAGGCGGACGGGCTCGCGGCCGGCAAGGGCGTCGTGGTCGCCGAAACGGTCAAGGAAGCCGAGAGCGCGGTCGACTCGATGCTCGGCGGCAGCCTCGGCCAGGCCGGCTCGGAGGTGGTGGTCGAGGAATGTCTGGTCGGCGAGGAGGCGAGCTTCTTCGCCCTCTGTGACGGCACCAACGCGGTCCCGCTGGGGACGGCGCAGGATCACAAGCGGGTGCATGACGGCGACCGCGGTCCCAACACCGGCGGCATGGGCGCTTATTCGCCCGCGCCCGTGCTGACGCCGGAACTCGAGCAGGAGGTGATGGACACCATCATCCGCCCGACGCTTGCCGGAATGCGCAGCCGGGGCACGCCGTTCACCGGCATCCTCTATGCCGGCCTGATGATGACGGCCGACGGGCCGAAGCTGATCGAATACAACACCCGCTTCGGCGACCCCGAGGCGCAGGTGATCCTGCCGCGCATGCGCACGGACATCGTCGCGGCCATGATCGCGGCCGCGGACGGCGTCCTGGACGAGGTCCGGATCAGTTGGTCGGACTTCGCGGCCGTCACCGTCGTCATGGCCGCAAAGGGCTATCCCGGGGCGGTTGAGAAGGGCTCCGTCATCCGCGGGGTCGAGGACGCGGAACGCGACGAGTTGGTGACCGTGTACCACGCCGGGACGGCGCTGCGCGGCAGCGACCTCGTGGCGAATGGCGGACGGGTGCTGACCGTGACGGCGCTGGCGCCGACGATCCGGGAGGCACAGCAGAACGCCTACGCGGCCGTGCGGGTGATCGACTGGCCGGAAGGCTTCTATCGCAGCGATATCGGCTGGCGCGCGATCGACCGGGGCGCCTAGTCGGCGCCGAGAGGCCGGGCCACGAAGGTCATCCGCTTCGGGTTGTGGCCCAGATTGGCCGGGCGCCGCTCGGCCTCGAAACCGCGCCCGCGCAGGATCTCGACCATCTCGCTCTGGGAATAATGCGTGAGGCCGAGCTCGGCCCGCAGCTTGCGGTAATCCGAGACCGCCGTCCGGACGAGCCCCTTCAGGGCGGCAACCAGGAAGCCGCCCTTCCAGGCGAACGAGAGAAGCGCCGCCGCGTCGTCGAGCGCGCGGGTATCGGGCGGGATCACGTCCGCCAGAACCAGCTGACCGGTGCTCTTCAGCTTGCCCCGCCACAGGGTGAGGAGTTCTCCGAACTCCTCGACCGAGAGGTATTGCAGGAGCGAATTGACCACGATCAGGTCGAGACTGCCGTCCGCGATCCTGTCGCTCTCCTCGGGAGACAGCACGACCACCTTCGGGTCGCCGCGGAAACGCGCTTGCAGGCGCTCGCGGACGAGCGGGGCGCCGTCGCAGAGATAGAGCTGGCCGCAGGCACCGGCCACCCGGGCCGCGGAAAGCGCCTCGCCGCAGCCGTAATCCAGCACCTTCGCGTCCCGCGACGGGATCAGGGCGACGATGTCACGGGCGATAAGGCCGTAATGGAGCGTCTTGTGACGCTCGTTCACGTAGATGGGCGTGTCCGCGTTCCAGAAGTCGCGCCAGCTCATGGCGGGGCGTTGCCCCAGAGCCGAAGGAGGGCGCCCTCGGCTCCTGAAACCGGATCGCTGTCGGGCTGCGGCACCGCCGCGATGCGCTCGCGGGCGGCCTCCAGAGTGGCAGCCCGCGGCCGGAGAATGTCCCAGCGCGCTCCGCCCGCATAGGCGCCGACCACCAGGAACCCGTCCTGCTCCGCGACCAGCTGGTGCGCGACGCCGGCCGGAACGACGATCACGTCCCCCGCCGCGACCTCGAGCTCGGTGCCGCCCTCGCCGCCGAAGCAGACGCGGGCCGATCCGGCGGCCACGCCCAGCACCTCGTGCGCGGTCGAGTGATAATGGTGGTAGGGATAGATCCCGCTTCGCCAGGTGCCGGTCCAGCCGTTGCGCCTGAACGCGTCTTCGAATGCGACCGCGGGGTCCTCAGCATCGGGCGTGATCGCGCTCCGCATGACGACGAGCGGCAGCGTGCTGTTCGGCACGTTGCCGACAGGCTCAAGGCGCAAAGCTTCGATGCCGGGTTCGGTCCCGGTCGGCGCCCTTGGGCGGCGCCGCGCGGCTGTCGTTGTCGAAATGGGCGAAGATCCGAGTGTCACAGACCCAGCGAATAGGCCGTTACCGCCCGGTACACCGCCATGCAGAACACTGCAAAGGCCACCAGCCCCGCGACCCCGAACTCCACACTCTGATTCTTGAACAGGCGCGAGTTCCGCAGGCCCTCGCTGCCGAGGGCGACGCAGAGCCAGGCCGCGGCCATCAGGGCCGGCAACGCGAACAGGTATGAGGCGGTGCCCTCGGCGCGACCGAAGGGGTCGATCAGGCCGCGGATGTTGCGCACCCACGGCGCGTAAGCGGCGGCATAGGCCGACGCGGCCCACGCGAACCCCACAGCCAAGCCGAAATGCTGCGTAAAAGTCCGGTGCAGACGCGTGAATTCGTCAGGCGCGTGCTCGCCCCGGATTGCCTGGAGTGCCATTGCCGCTGTGCCCCATCGGCCGAGGGTCGACCTTGTGGAGGGCCGACCCTTGCGCGTTGTCGTTAACGGAGGGTTACCCCGCCGAGCCGAGTTGCAGCAACAGGGCTGTTGGTGCACGGAACTACCCGGCGCGCCCTGCGTTTCGCTGCTCCATCAGCTTCACGAATCTATCGAACAGATAGTGGCTATCGCGCGGCCCGGGCGAGGCCTCTGGGTGGTATTGCACGGAGAAAGCCGGCCGATCGGTCAGCTCGATCCCACAATTCGTCCCGTCGAAGAGCGAGACATGCGTCTGCGCCGCGTTGGCCGGCAGCGTCGCCGGATCGACCGCGAAGCCGTGGTTCATCGAAACGATCTCGACCTTGCCGGTCGTGTTGTCCCGCACAGGGTGATTCGCGCCGTGATGGCCCTGGTGCATCTTCACCGTCTTGGCCCCGAGCGCGAGGCTCATGAGCTGGTGCCCGAGGCAGATGCCGAAGGTCGGCACCTTGCGCTCGAGGAGTTCGCGGATCACCGGCACCGCATAGGCACCGGTCGCGGCCGGGTCGCCAGGGCCGTTCGACAGGAAGATGCCGTCCGGCGCGAGGGCCAGGATGTCGTCCGCGCTCGCGGTCGCGGGGACGACCGTGACGCGGCAGCCAGCATCGGCAAGCAGGCGCAGGATGTTGCGCTTCACGCCGAAATCGATCGCGACGACGTGGAATTTGCCGGCCTGGCCCGTGCCGTAGCCCGTCCCGAGCTCCCAAACGCTCTCCGTCCATTCGCCGTTGTCGTCCCGGGGGACCATGGGAACGAGATCGAGCCCTTCCATCGAGGGC
>JAQGJZ010000356.1 GCA_028290385.1 Enterovirga sp. | reverse complement strand
ATGCGGGCGCCCATCGAATAGCCCATCACATGGGCGCGATCGATGCCAAGGTGGTCGAGCAGGCCGACTGCGTCGGCGGCCATCAGCGAGGTGTCGTAATCCTCCGGGCGATACAGCTTGGTGCTCTCGCCATGGCCGCGATTGTCGAGCGCGATCACCCGGTAGCCGGCCCGGCTCAACGTGCTCGTCCAGCCCGTCGCGACCCAGTTCACGGTGCGGTTCGACGCAAAACCGTGGATCAAAAGCACCGGCAGCGCCTGCGGCTCGGAACCGGCTGCCGGAGCCACGTCCAGGTAGGCGATCTCCACCCCGCCGAGATTTGCCCGCTTCACGTCCACACCCACCGCGTCAGCCACGACCCAACTCCACCCATTGCCCGGTTACGCCCCGCATGCCAGAGAGCGGCCCGCGCCCATAGCCGAAAGGGCGGCCGGAAGAGGCAGGATGGCTCAGTCGGGTATTCCGCATTTCCACAATGACGTGGGCGTGTCGACAATCCATGTCGGCGCGAAGGAGTTCATGTGCATCGGGGCGACGCCTCCGGTCGACCACCCGCACGTCTTCATCGACATGGGCTCGGCCGGCGAGGCGATCTGCTCCTATTGCGGCACGCTCTACAAGCACAAGCCGTCGCTGACCGCGTTCGAATCCGAGCCTGCGGACTGCCTCTGGGACGACCGCGATAAGCACTGAGTCAGGGCGCTTGTGAGCCGCCTCAGCATTGCCGTCGTCGGTGCCGGAATCGGCGGCCTGACGAGCGCCCTGGCGCTTGCCGGGCAGGGCCACGAGATCACGATCTTCGAGCGCCGGACCGGGTTCGGCGAAGCCGGGGCGGGAATCCAGCTCTCGCCGAACGCCAGCCGCGTGCTGATCGAGCTCGGCCTGGGGCTGGTGCTGAAACGCCTCGCCTCCGAACCGTCCCGCATCGTGGTGCGCGACCTGGGGTCGGGCAAGCAGATCGCCGCGATCGCGCTTGGCGCCTTCGCGAGCCAGCGTTTTGGCACGCCGTATTGGTTCGTGTCCCGCCAGGATCTGCACACCGCGTTGCTCGACGCCGTTCGGGCGCGCGGCAACATCCGCCTGAGAGTTGGGCGGACCCTCACCGGGATCACCCAGCGGGACGAGCGGGTCGAGCTGGCCTTCGAGGCAGCGGGCGGCGCGGCAGATGCCGCCACGGCCGACCTCGTCGTCGCGGCAGACGGGATCTGGTCGCGCGCACGGGCCAGCCTCGGCGACGGGCGCGAGCCCCTGTCCAGCGGCTTTGTCGCCTACCGGTCGACCATTGCCCGCGCCGACGCCCCGGCCGCGCTCGGCGACAACGAGGGCGGGCTATGGCTCGGGCCGGGCCGGCACGTCGTCCACTACCCGATCGCGGGCGGACGGCTGCTCAATGTCGTGGCCGTGGAGAAGCGGGAGGACCGACTCGCGGAGTGGTCAGCGCCTGTCGACCCTGCCCGCGTCCGCTCCGCCTTCGCGGGCGCGGCGGCGCCGGTGGCGGAACTGCTCGCCGCCGCCCCCGAGTGGTCGGCCTGGTCGCTGCACGATCTTCCGGCGCAGCGCATGGCCTCGGGCCGCACCGCCCTGCTCGGCGACGCAGCGCATCCGGCCCTGCCCTTCGTCGCCCAAGGCGGAGCGATGGCGATCGAGGATGCGGCCCAGCTCGCGGCCGAGATCGCGCGGCTTCCGGACGACCCGAGCGGCGCCTTGCGAGCCTACGAAAAGGCCCGCCTCCCGCGCGTCAAACGCGTGCAGAGCGCGGCGCGCAAGAACGCCCGCATCTATCACGCGGGCGGCCCCGTCCGGCTCGCCCGCAACCTGGTCATGCGGCGGCTCGGGCCGGAGGGCATGAGCGAGCGCTACGGCTGGGTCTACGACTGGCGCCTAGCCCCGACTTGATCGGCCCCCCTGCCCCGGCTACCGCTTGGCGCGGCACGCGGACGTGGCGAAACCGGTAGACGCAAGGGACTTAAAATCCCTCGGGCTATGCCCGTGCGGGTTCGACCCCCGCCGTCCGCACCATCCCACTCACGCCGTCGGGGCCGTTCTGTAATAGGCGTCGACCCGGCGGCCGTATTCGTCGTCCGCAAAAGGATCCTCGCCGGCGCCGTGCGTCGGCGCGCCGGCGAGTTGGTCCTTGTCGATGTCCACCACGTAGCCGCCGAGGCGGGTGTCGTAGGTCAGGGCGCGCCAGGGCAGCGGGTGATAGCTCTCGCCGATCCCGAGAAAGCCCCCGAAGGACATGACCACGTAGGCAACCTGTCCCGAGACTTTGTCGACCATGAAATTGTAGACGGTGCCGACCTGCTCGCCGCTCCGGTCGAACACGGCCGTGCCCTCGACCTTGCTCGACGCGATCAGCCGGCGCGTTTCATCGGTCGAGATGCCGTCGGCGGTAGGGTCGAGTTCCATCGAGCCCGCGGGGCGGAAGCTCCGTTCGGTCGGCAATTCGGTCGGCATCGATACGCTCCCAAGATATCTGTGGAAGCGAAACGCCTCGCCCGGGGGCAGGTTCGGCCGCCTTAAGATCAGCTTGGCCGGAACTGGCGCGTGCGACTGTGCGTTTGTGCGGCATATCGCCCAGCAACTTGGAAGCGACCATGCGCAACGCACTTATCGGGATCCTGTCCCTGTCTGCACTGGCTTTGCCGGGCTCTGCGCTCGCCGAGGGCGGTGCCGCGGCCGGAGCCGCCACCGGAGCGATCACGGGTGCCGTCGTCGGAGGCCCGGTCGGGGCTGCGGTCGGCGCGG
>JAQGJZ010000317.1 GCA_028290385.1 Enterovirga sp. | reverse complement strand
TGCTGCTGACGGGATTGTCGAGCCTGCCGGCCGCGGGCGAGATGAAGCTGTCGGCCGACCTGAAGCTGTCCGGCGTCGTTTCGGCGTCCCTGGCCGAGGGTCGCCTGACCGAATTCGGCGGTCGCTTTGAGAGCAGCGCCGGCAAGATCGAGCAGAGCGGCCAGAAGCCGATCCCGGTCGACCGGCTGTCCGTCGTCGCCGACTGGCAGGAAGCGTCGCAGAGCTTCAAGCTCACCGACCTGGACGTGCAGAGCGGAGAGACCGCAATGCGGCTCGCCGGCACCCTGTCCTCGCTCGACACCGGCGACTGGCACCTGACGCTTGCGGGCCGGGACGGCACCTGGGCCGGGAGCGAGCGCGACCCGGCCTTCCGCTTTGCCGAATTGTCCGCCGAGGTCCGCTTCGCCGAAGCCGGCACGGTTGCGGGCCGGGCGGCCGTGAACGGGGAGGAGTTCGACATCTCGCTGTCGGGCGAGACGCTGTCCGCCACGGACGGCCCCGTGCTGCGCGCGCTGATCGAGGCGCGATCGACGAACGTCCGCCGCCTGCTCGCGTTCTGGCCTTCCACGGCGAACCCCGACCTCCGCGCGTACCTCGGGCAGAACCTCGTTTCCGGGAAGCTCGACACCATGCAGTTGCGGAGCGAGCTCGGCGCGGCCGACCTGCGCAACGCGCTGTCCAGCCGGCCCATTTCCGATGGGGCGCTCAGCCTCGCCTTTACGCTGTCCGAGGGCAGGCTCACCGTCGTCGACGGCCTGCCGCCGCTGCGCAAGCTCGGCATCGTCGGCAGCGCGACCGGCACGACCACCACGCTCTCAGCCAAGCAGGGCCGGGTGGACATGCCGGACGGGCGCCGGCTCACCTTCTCGGAGGGCAGCTACAAGCAGACCGACGAGGACAAGCCGACCAGCACCGCGCAGATCGACTTCCGCCTTGAGGGCGGGGCCGATGCGCTCGCCTCGTTCCTGCGCTCACCAGCCATACGGGATGTCGGCGGGCTCGAACTCGATCCCGCGACCGTGAAAGGGCGGGCGGACCTCAAAGTCTCGCTGCCGCTCCTCGTGCACCGCATTCCGCCCGTCGCCGAGCTGCCGATCAGCGTGTCCGGCACGCTCTCCGACATCTCCGTCGAGCGGATCGTAGGGCGCGAGAAGCTGGAAGGGGCACAGTTCGCGCTCGCCTATGAAGCCGGCGCGCTTCAGCTCAAGGGCGAGGGCAAGCTCGGCGGTTCGCCAGCGACGTTCGAGATCCGCCAGCACAAGGCCGCGCCCGGCGACGTGACCGTGCACCTCACGCTGGACGAGGCGGCGCGCGAGCGCCGGTCGCTCCCGACCGCACCGCAGGTCACGGGACCGGTGGCCGTGAAGCTCGTGTCGCGCTTCGGGCCCGGCGCCAAGGGCCCGACCCGGGTCGAGGCCGACCTCGCCAAGGCCAGTGTCGACGGCCTGCTTCCGGGCTGGGTCAAGCCCGCGGGCCGCCCCGGCCGGATCACCTTCGCGTTCGGGGACGGAGACGGGACGGAGCTCAAGGACCTCGTCGTCGAATCCGGCCCCGTCCAGCTGCGCGGCAGCGCCAGCTTCGGGGGCGATGGCTCGCTGGACAAGGCCGAGCTCGGAACCCTGAAGCTCTCGCCGGGCGACGACCTGCGCGCCTCGGTCGAGCGGGCCGGCGGCGGGTACAAGGTCGCCCTGCGCGGCAACGTGGGCGATGCCCGGCCGGTGCTGAAATGGATCACCGGGCCGGGTGGCGGCGGCGCCGCCGCGGGAGTGGGTGCCGGGCGCAAGGGGCGAGAGCCGCCCGACCTCGACATCGACGCGGCGATCAACATCGTGACGGGCAACAACGACGAGGCCGTCACGGGGCTCGTCGCCAAGGTCGGCACGCGCGGCCGCGACCTCCGGGCGCTGCAGCTCCGGGGCCAGTTCCGGTCGGCCCCCGTC
The DNA here is from genome assembly GCA_028290385.1 of Enterovirga sp. Classification (GTDB taxonomy): domain Bacteria; phylum Pseudomonadota; class Alphaproteobacteria; order Rhizobiales; family Beijerinckiaceae; genus Enterovirga. The sequence continues at coordinate 1,504 of JAQGJZ010000317.1, read as the reverse complement.
GAGGCGCAGCTCGTCCGCGACGCGGGGCAGCAGCAGCAGCTCGTCGTGCGCTCGGGCGATGCGGGCGCAACGCTCCGCTTTCTGGACCTCTATCGCCGCATGGTCGGGGGCGAGCTTCTGGTGCGGACGAGCCTCGGGGACGCCGCGCAGACCGGCACCGTCTCGATCAGCTCCTTTTCCGTCCGCAACGAGCCCGCCCTGCGCAGCATCGCGTCCAACACGGCGCAGGAGGTCGAGGACGAGCGGCACGGCACGATCGTGCACCGGCTCGAAGCGGAGCAGGTCGATTTCTCCAAGCTCGACGCGGCGTTCACGCGCAGCGCCTCGCGGGTGGAATACAAGGACGTCGTGGTGTGGGGCGCCCAGGTCGGGTTCACGCTCGGCGGCTATGTCGATTACGCGCGCGACCGGACGGAGATCCTCGGCACCTTCGTGCCGGCCTACGGGCTCAACAACGCCTTCGGGCAGGTGCCGATCGTCGGCCTGCTGCTGGGCGGCGGCAACCGCAACGAGGGCCTGTTCGCGATCGACTTCAAGGTCTCGGGCCAGGCCAGCGCGCCGACCCTGACCGTGAACCCGCTCACGGCGGTGGCGCCCGGGATCCTGCGGAAACTGTTCAGCTGGATGCTGCCCGAGGACGGGGCGACCGGGACTACGATGCCGCCGCCCGGGGCCGCGGAGCGCAGGCCGCCCCGGCCGGCACGCCCGCGGGGCGAGCGCGCCGAATAAGGCGCCGGCCGCGGACGGTCAGACCGCCCGCAGCAGGACGTGCTTCTTCTTCCCGAAGGACAGCTTCACCACGCCGTCCACGAGGTCCGGGGCGCCGACGAGGCGGGCCTTGTCCGTCACGCGCGCGTCGTTGACCGAGATGGCCCCGTTGGCGATTGCGCGGATCACCTCGCCGTTCGAGGCCGCGAGCCCGGCCCGCACGATGGCGGGCGCGATGCCGAGCCCTGCCGCGAGCTCCGCCTGCGGCACCTCGACCGTCGGCAGCGTGTCGGCCGAGACGCCCTGTTCGAACGTCTTCTGGGCCGTGTCGGCCGCGGCCACGGCGGCTTCGCGCCCGTGCACAAGGGCGGTCGCCTCGGTGGCGAGCACCTTCTTGGCCTCGTTGATCTCCGCGCCCTGCAGGGCGGCGAGGTCGGCGATGCGGTCCATCGGCAGGGTCGTGAACAGTTTCAGGAAGCGGCCGACATCCGCGTCCTCCGTGTTCCGCCAGAACTGCCAGTAATCGTAGGGTGAGAACATCTCGCCCTTCAGCCAGACCGCCCCGGCCGCGGTCTTGCCCATCTTGGCACCGGACGCGGTGGTCATCAGCGGGCAGGTCAGGGCGTAGAGTTGTCCCGTGCCCAGCCTGCGGCCGAGGTCGATGCCGGTGACGATGTTGCCCCACTGATCGGAGCCGCCCATCTGCAGGATCGTGCCGTAGCGGCGGTGCAGCTCCGTGAAGTCGTAGGCCTGCAGGATCATGTAGTTGAACTCGATGAACGAGAGCTCCTGGTCC
>JAQGJZ010000304.1 GCA_028290385.1 Enterovirga sp. | reverse complement strand
GCCGGCACGCCGCGCCACGAGGAACAGGCCCGTGGGCGGCGCCATGTCCCGGTCCGCGGCCGCCCCGCCCAGATCCGGATCGAAGCCCCCCTCGAACCGCGCTGCGAGCTCGGCGAAATAGCGCGCGAGGCACGAAAGCGCGTCCGGGCTCTCCGGATCCTCCGGAGCGAACTCGATCAAGCCGGCATCCGGGACAATCATCGGGGGCGCCGGCCCTTAGCCCGCGTCCGGCTCGGCGAGGAACTCGATCGCGGCCCGCACGCCCCCCGGCGCGTGCGGGACACCCAGCTGAATGAAGGCGACCTCGAGCGCCGCGAGGCAGCCGAGGACCATCGGCGCGTTGAGGTCGCCGAGATGGCCGATCCGGAACGCGCGGCCGGACAGCAGGCCGAGCCCGCCCGCGACCGAAACGCCGAGCGTCTCGCGGGTGTGCGTGCGAATGCGATCCGCGTCGATCCCCTCGGCCGTTCTCACCGCCGTGACCGAGACAGCACGCTGCTCCCGGAGCGCGGCATTGAAGGACAGGGCACCCGCCTCGGCCCAGACCTCGACGGCTCGCTGCACCGCACCTGCCAGGCGCCGGTGGCGGGCGAAGATGGCGGGCAGCCCCTCCTCCGTGATCATGTCGAGCGCGGCCCGCAGACCGAAAATGTGCTGCTCGGGCATGGTGCCGCAAAAGGCACGGTAGTTTTCCTCCGCCATGCGGGTCTTCCAGTCCCAATAGCGCTGGCTGGTCGGCAGCACGGCCGCGCTCCGCAGGGCGCGTTCGTTGGCGGCCAGAATGGCGAGGCCGGGCGGGCACATCAGCGCCTTCTGCGAGGCGGTGATCGCGACGTCGACGCCCCAGGCATCCATCTCGAACGGCATGGCGCCGAGCGAGGCGATCGTGTCGGCGACGAGCAAGGCCGGATGGCGCGCGGCGTCCATCGCGGCCCGCACCGCCGGGATGTCGCTCGCGACCCCGGTGCCGGTATCGACCTGGACGGCCAGAACGGCCTTGATGCGGCGCTCGCTGTCCCGCCTCAACGCCGCTTCGATGGCGTCCGGGTCGATCGCGTGCCGCCAGTCGCCCTGGAGCGAGATGACCTCCAGACCGAGCGCGCGGGCATGGTCGGCCCAGCTGTTCGAAAAATGCCCGACCTCGGGAACGAGCACCGCGTCCCCAGGCACGCACAGGTTGGCGAGTGCCGCTTCCCAGCCGCCATGGCCGTTGGCCGCGTAGATGAAGACCTGGCCCTTGGTCCGGAATACGTCCGCGAGGTCGGCGAAGCAGGAATGCGCGATGTCCTTGAGCCGCTTATCGACGAGATCCAGCGGCTGGCGGTGCATGGCGGCCAGCACACGGTCCGGGATGTGCGTCGGCCCTGGAGCGTGAAGAAACTCGTGGCCGGTCATGCTGTCGTCCTGCTGCGCATGACCAGCGTCTTTAAGGCGGCCGAGCGCGCTTGTCCCGCCGGCGCAGACAGGGCTGGTTGGCGGCCGCTTTGAAGGCGTGGGACGGGCCAGGTACGGCCCGACCCTTGGGCACGATGGCGCGACGCTCGGCGTCAGCCTGCCGAGCGCTGGCTTGTTAGAACGCGACCCCGAGCGAGGGGATGTTCTGCAAGCACCCAACGCCCGAGCACCGGCGCGGCGGAACGCGCGGGGTATCCTGGTTGTCAGATGCCACGGCCACCTGGCCGGAGCGCACCTGGTTCACCACTTGCCGCTCCTGCGCCACGGCGGCACCTGCAAGCGTCCCTGTCGCGATGAGGGCGACGGCAATCATCCGTTTCATCTGTCGCTCCACGTGTTCTCTGCCGTACGAATGCAGCACTCAGCAAACAGGTTCCGGACCAATCCTAAGTCGTCAGGGGACGAGCAGACATTAGACCTCACCCCTGCGCAGCCCCACAGAGTAGTTACCTCGCCACTTTGGTTCTGAAGGAGCGCACCGATCTGAAAGGCGACGCCCAATCCAGGCTCTCGGCAACACCCTCAGGAGGATCGGACCACGACGGCATTCGCCAGCGCCCCGCGGATGCTGATGTTCAGCCTCGCCGTGACCGCTTCGTCCGCAAGATGCGGCGGATCAACGCGGGCAGCACTTACCGCGCGCAGGCAGATGGGCCGAAACAGCCGGATGGTGACCGCGTTCCGCTTCCGACATCGCCGAAACGGGTCGGCCGCTGCAAGGACGTCAGCTTCGTCGAAAATTGCATCTCGGCGGGCCGATTCCCAAGGGGGCGCCGGCCCGATCGCAAAGCTAGGGAAGCTTTTCCGGGGCGGCATTACTTGGCATCTGCCCTCTCACAATTTCGTTATGCCGACGGAATCCCGCCTTATCTCCCCGCCTTCACCGCCCGTCCCGCATCGTAGCCTTTCGTACCCCCGCTAACAAAAGTGAAGGTCCGCCGCGCTGACGCTCGGTAGCGATGCTCGACAGTTCGATGCGGGGCAGCGGATGGCACAGAAACAATTTCAAAATCAGCTTCTATCCTGCCTGCCGGAACAGGAGCTCGCCTATCTCTGGCCCCACCTGGAATCGGTGCCCCTGCAAACAGAACAGACGGTTGTTCAGCCATTTGAGCGGATCTCACACGTTCATTTTGTAGAAGCTGGGCTGTTATCGGTTGTGGCAAATTCCGGCGATCGCGACCAAGCAGAAGTTGCCATGATGGGCCGCGAAGGGATGTCGGGATTCTCGCTCGCGCTCGGCTGCACCTCGCTCCCGTTCCGGATCTTCGTTCAGCGAGCAGGCTCGGCCCATCGGATGCCCGCCGAGGCCTTCCTGCAGGCGTGCGAGGATTGCCCGGCGCTCCGGAACGCCGTTCTGCTCTACTCCCAGGTGTTCACGACGCAGGTGGCCGAGACGAGCCGGGCGAATGCACGTCACACTGTTGAAACGCGGCTCGCCCGCTGGCTCCTCATGGCCCACGACCGGACGGATGGCGACGACCTCCAGCTGACGCACGAGTTCCTGTCGCTCATGCTGGGCGTGCGCCGGCCGGGCATCACGGTCTCGCTTCATGTCCTGGAGGGCGAGCACATGATCCGCGCCCGGCGCGGTCAGATCCGGATTCTCGATCGGGCGAAGCTGGAGCAAGCCGCGCGCGGTTCGTACGGCCTGCCCGAGGCAGAATACCGGCGGCTGCTCAGGCCGATCCTGCCGGAGCTGAACGGAAACGGCGTGAGCTTCGCGATGCCGAGCCAGTCTGTCGCGCACGCCTGAACTCGGTGGGCGCGGTCCCGAAATGGCCGGGAACTGGTCTGCCCAGCCCCGGCCAGATGTCGTTACTTCCTCTTCGCGGCGCTCTTGCTTTTGGCCGGTGCCGTGGGAGCCGGAGCTGCCGCTGCCTTCTTGGCCGGCTCCGGCTTCGCCTTCGAAGCGCTCGCTTTTGCTGCGGGAGCGGCCTCTGCCTTCGTGGCTGCCGCCGTCGGTTTCTTGGCCATCCCAGTAAATCCCCAGTTGCTGCGGGATTTCAGCTTCACCGAGTCGCAAGAAGCGAGTCGATGACTGGTCAAGCTTCCGCCTGTGGATAGCTTCTCTTTTTCGCTCAGGCGCTCAGGCACGCCTCAAGACGGTCGACCGAATTCAGCACCTGATGGCGCGCGGTCGCGACGTCCCCTCGGCCGTGCAGCGAGGTGAGAAAGCCCAGGCTCGCATCGCGGACCGCATCGGCGGCATCGACAAGCGCGGGATGCTTCGGGGCTTCGATCGTGATCGCCTGAAGATGCCCCCCGATCGTAGCCGCAACCATTCGCGAGTTTTCACGTCCAGCCAGCTTCAGAATCGTGCGGAGGCGGATGACGCGCTCCATTCCAGGTGCGTTGAGGACGGCTGCCGAGGTCGTCGTCACGTTTCGTGAGTCTCCAATCCTTGAAGGAGCCGTAACCTCTTGCCCAAGTGGTTAATGGGTCGTTAACCCTACCCGCCTCGTCGACGGCCCCTCTGAGAATGGCCCTCATCGAAGGATGATGGCGCTGCCGCGCACGACCACGGCCAGGCAGCAGAGATTCGACGCCATCGACAGCGCGGGCTGCAGCGTCGGAGGTCTTAACGCACGAAACAATGCCGGCTTCGGCGCCCACGGGCCGGAATGCCGGGCGCGGGCCGCGGCGGCCATAAAGGTAGAAGCGGCCCGGTCCGCCCGAGCCGCTCCATGTTGGCGTGACTTGAAATCACGCAGCTCTGCGATGAGCGCCCCGTTTTGCGACCGGAGCCGGCTTGTTGCGCGGGCGCCCGAGCCCGAGCGCCTTGGCGAGTTCGGACCGTTGCTTGGCGTAGCTCGGGGCCACCATCGGATAATCGGCGGGGAGGCCCCACTTCGTCCGATATTGCTCCGGCGTCAGACCGCGGCCGCTGAGATGCCGCTTCAGCGACTTATACTGCCGGCCGTCCTCGAGACTGATCAGGTAGTCCGGCGTGATCGACTTCTTGATG
>JAQGJZ010000299.1 GCA_028290385.1 Enterovirga sp. | reverse complement strand
CCGATGCCACGTCTCGTCATGAAGTTCGGCGGCACCTCCGTCGCCAATGTGGAGCGCATCCGCAACGTCGCTCGCCATGTCCGCCGCGAGGTCGAGGCGGGGTACGACGTTGCCGTGGTCGTGTCCGCGATGGCGGGCCGTACCAACGAGCTCGTGTCCTGGTGCCAGGACGCTGCCCAGCTCTACGACCCCAAGGAATACGACGTCGTCGTCGCGTCGGGCGAGCAGGTCACGTCCGGCCTCCTCGCCATGGTGCTTCAGAACGACGGCATCCCGGCCCGTTCGTGGCAGGGCTGGCAGATCCCGATCCGCACGTCGGACAGCCATGGCTCCGCCCGGATCGAGAGCATCGACGGCGCCGGCATCCTGGCGGGCTTCGCGAGCGGCCGCGAGGTCGCCGTCGTGTCCGGCTTCCAGGGCGTGCATGCCGAAACGGGCCGGATCGCGACGCTCGGTCGCGGGGGGTCCGACACGAGCGCCGTCGCGCTCGCCGCCGCGCTCGGCGCGGAACGCTGCGACATCTATACGGACGTGGACGGAGTCTACACGACCGACCCGCGCATCGTGCCCAAGGCACGGCGGCTCGACCGGGTGGCCTTCGAAGAAATGCTGGAAATGGCGTCGCTCGGCGCAAAGGTCCTGCAGGTGCGCTCGGTCGAGCTCGCCATGCTGTACCGCGTGCCGACCTATGTGCGCTCGAGCTTCGACGATCCTGCCGATCCGAAGCCGGGCACGCTCATCTGCGACGAGGAGAATATCGTGGAGCAGTCCGTCGTCACCGGGATCGCCTTTTCCAAGGACGAGGCCCAGATCACGCTTCGGCGCGTCGCGGACAAACCGGGCGTGGCTGCGGCGATCTTTGGTCCGCTCGCGGACAAAAACGTCAACGTCGACATGATCATCCAGGTCGTGTCCGACGACGAGGCGACGACCGACATCACGTTCACGGTGCCGGCGGCGGATTACGAGCGCTCGCGCGCCATCCTGGAAGAGAACCGCGATCGCATCGGGATCACGGAGATCCAGGGCGCGACGGACGTCGTGAAGGTGTCTGCGATCGGGGTCGGCATGCGCTCCCATGCGGGGGTCGCGTCGCGCGCCTTCCGGGCGCTGGCCGAGAAGGGAATCAATATCCGGGCGATCACCACGTCCGAGATCAAGTTCTCCATCCTGATCGACGCCGCATACACCGAACTTGCGGTGCGCACGCTGCACTCGCTATACGGCCTCGATAAAGCCTGATTTCATGCGGAACCGGGCTCTGCAGCAGAGCTCGGCTATCTAGCGGGTCGAAACGTCACGGGTTGTTCAGATGCGAGGTGCACCAGGCGGTCCGCGCGTGCTCCTGCGCCGCCTGCGAGAGATCATGGCGGAGCCGGCCCCAGCACAGGCCCGTCTCGACCGCATCGTTGTTCTCATCGCTTCCAACATGGTCTCGGAGGTTTGCTCGCTCTACGTGATGCGGGCCGACCGGACCCTTGAGCTGTATGCGACCGAAGGCCTCAACCGCGAGGCGGTCCACCTCACGACCATGCAGGCGGGCGAGGGCCTGGTCGGCCTGATCGCGCAGACGGCCGAAGCCCTGGCGCTGTCCGACGCCCAATCCCACCCGGCCTTCTCGTACCGGCCGGAAACGGGCGAGGAGGTTTATCACGGCTTCCTCGGCGTCCCCGTGCTGCGCGCCGGCAACACGCTCGGCGTGCTGGTGGTCCAGAACCGGACCCACCGGACCTATGCCGAGGAGGAGATCGAGGCGCTCCAGACCACCGCAATGGTGCTGGCGGAGCTGATCGCCTCCGGCGAGCTGCAATCGCTCGGCTCGCCCGGTGCCGAACCCGCCGCGCGCGGGCCGGCGCAGCTCAAGGGCGTGGCGCTCGCGGACGGGCTGGGTCTCGGCTACGCGGTGCTCCACGAACCGCGCGTGGTCATCAAGAACCTGATCGCGACCGACGTCGAGGCCGAACTCGTCCGCCTGGAGGAGGCGCTCGGCGAGGTGCGCTCCTCCATCGACGAGATGCTGGAGCGGGGCGACATCGCCCATGGCGGCGAGCACCGCGACGTCCTGGAGACGTTCCGGATGTTTGCCCATGATCCGGGCTGGCTCCGGCGCATGCGCGACGCCATCAAGACCGGCATCACGGCGGAGGCCGCGGTCGAGCGGGTCCAGAGCGACACGCGCGCCCGGCTGATGCGCGTCACGGAGCCGTATCTGCGCGAACGGCTGCACGACCTGGACGATCTCGCCAACCGCCTGATGCACCGCCTGGCCGGCCAGGAACTGGTCGCCCCGCGCGAAAACCTGCCCGACAACGCCATCATCGTGGCCCGCATGCTCGGGCCGGCGGCGCTGCTCGATTACGATCGGGCGCGCCTGCGCGGCCTCGTGCTCGAGGAGGGCGGCGAGACGAGCCACATCGCGATCGTGGCACGGGCGCTGAACATCCCCGTCGTCAGCGAGGTGGAAGGCGCCGTCTCCGTCGTGGAAGCGGGCGACGCCGTCATCGTGGACGGCGGCGCGGGCGAGGTGCAGATCCGCCCGCCGCCCGAGGTCGAGGCGGCCTATGCCGAGAAGGTCCGGATGCGGGCGCGCCGCCAGGCGCAGTACCGCCAGCTCCGTGAGCGTCCGGCGATCACCAAGGACGGGCTCGAGATCTCGCTCCAGCTCAATGCCGGGCTTCTGGTCGACCTGCCGCACCTGCACGAGACGGGCGCGGCCGGGATCGGCCTGTTCCGCACGGAGCTGCAGTTCATGATCGCGGAGCGCATGCCGTCCGCGAAGGACCAGCAGCTTCTGTATTCGGACGTCTACGCGGCGGCCGGCGACGCCCCGATCACGTTCCGGTCGCTCGATATCGGGGGCGACAAGCTCCTGCCCTACATGCCGCGCGTCGAGGAGGAGAACCCCGCCCTCGGCTGGCGCGCGATCCGCATCGCGCTGGATCGGCCGGCCCTGCTACGCATCCAGGCGCGCGCGCTGCTGAAAGCGGCGGCGGGGCGTCACCTGCGAATCATGTTCCCGATGGTCTCGACCACGGCCGAGTTCGAGCAGGCGAAGCTCCTCGTCGAGCGCGAGATCAACTGGGTGAAGCGCCAGGGCAGCCCGCTGCCCGACAAGCTGTCGCTCGGCGCGATGGTGGAAGTGCCCTCGCTCCTGTTCGAGATCGACGAAATCGCGCAGGCGGCGGATTTCCTGTCCATCGGGTCGAACGACCTGATGCAGTTCCTGTTCGCATCCGACCGCGGCAACAAGCTCGTGGCGGGCCGGTTCGATCCCCTGAGCCGCGCCGCGCTGCGCGCCCTGACCGCCATCGTGGAAGGCGCCGATGCGCAGAACTGCCCGGTGACGGTGTGCGGCGAGATGGCCGGCCGTCCGCTCGAGGCGATGCTGCTCGTCGGGCTCGGCTTCCGCTCCCTCTCCATGTCCGCCGCAGCGATCGGCCCCGTGAAGGCGATGATTCTGGAACTCGATACACGTCCCCTGAAGGAGCTGATCCGGCGCGAGATGGGCCAGTCCGGCACCCATGAGAGCCTGCGCCCCGCGCTGGCCGATTTCGCCGAGCGGCACGGGATCCCGGTCTGATGGCGGCTCCTCCCGGCCCGAAGCTCGATGCCGTTCTCGCCCGCCACGCCATCGTCACCGCGACCCTGAACGGCGCCCCGGAGCCCGACCAGTTCGTCGCGCTCTCCCGCGAACTCGCCGAACTGGACCCCGTGGTCGGAGCGATCCGCGCCTACCGGGCTCGGGAGGAGGATATCGCGGGCCTCGATGCCCTTCTGGGCGACCCGGCGACGGATCCCGAGATGCGGGACCTCGCCTTCGACGAGCGCCCAGGCGCGGTCGAGGCGCTCGAGCAGGCCGCGAACGAGCTCAACATCCTGCTCCTGCCGAAGGACGCGGCCGACGAGAAGAGCGCCATCCTGGAGATCAGGGCCGGCACCGGCGGCGACGAGGCCGCGCTCTTCGCGGGCGACCTGTTCCGGATGTATGCGCGCTACGCCGAGCTGAAGGGCTGGCGCGTGGAGGTGATGTCCGAGAGCGAGGGCACGGCCGGTGGGCTCAAGGAGGTCGTGGCCGAGATCAAGGGCCGCGGCGTCTTCGCGCGGCTGAAGTTCGAAAGCGGCGTCCACCGCGTCCAGCGGGTGCCGGCGACCGAGGCGTCGGGCCGGATCCACACATCGGCCGCGACCGTCGCGGTTCTGCCCGAGGCCGAGGAGGTCGATGTCGCCATCAACGACGCCGACCTGAAGATCGACACCATGCGGGCGCAGGGCGCCGGCGGACAGCACGTCAACAAGACGGAATCCGCGGTCCGCATCACGCATATCCCAAGCGGCATCGTCGTGTTCGTCCAGGACGAGCGCTCGCAGCACAAGAACAAGGCGCGCGGCCTCGCGCTGCTCCGGTCGCGGCTTCTGGACAAGGAGCGCACGGCCAAGGACGCGGCCCGCGCCGCGGACCGGAAGTCGCAGGTCGGCTCGGGCGACCGCTCCGAACGCATTCGAACCTACAACTTCCCGCAGGCCC
>JAQGJZ010000291.1 GCA_028290385.1 Enterovirga sp. | reverse complement strand
CTCGGGGTCTTGTCCCGCCGCGACGCGGCCGACCACGGGCAAGACGGTGTCTGCTCCCGCGGCCAGATCGGCGGCGCGGACCGCATAGCCGTCGACGGCCGAGTTATCGAAGGGCGGCAGGTTCACGCCCGAGATGGCCGCCGCGGCGAGCACCCGCCCGTCCGCCTCGGCGAGCGGCACGGTCTCCGGCTCAACGACGCAGGCGACGCGCTCGGCGATGAGCGCGAGCGCCTCGTTGATCGGCATCAGGCGATCGCCGGTCGCGAAACAATCGTTGGTGAGCTGGGCCATGGGTCAGGCTGCGACGGGTTGGGCGGAAAGCCGCGCCAGCGTTTCGGCCAGCGGGAGCGCATGCGCGAGCGCCGCCTCGGCAATGGCCCGCACATCGTCGAGGTGCATGGCCGGGAGCGGCAGGGCCTCGGGCCGGGCCGCGTCGGTCGCGAGCGCGACGATGCCGGGCAGGTCCGGAAATAGAAAGGGCCGGCCATTCGCGGCGCGGTGCACCTCGATCTTCGGATGGGCCGAGCGCTTGAAACCCTCGACCACGACGAGGTCGACCGGCGACAGGCGCCCGAGCAGATCCTGCAGGGCCGGCTCCGGCTCGTCCCGCAGCTCATGGATCAGGGCATAGCGGCGGCTCGATGCGATCAGCACCTCGGTGGCACCGGCCTGGCGATGGGTGTGGGAATCCTTGCCCGGCTGGTCGATGTCGAAGGCGTGGTGGGCGTGTTTCAGGGTGGAGACCTTCAGGCCCCGGCCGGTCAGCTCGGGGATGAGCTTCGCGAGCAGCGTGGTCTTTCCGGCGCCGCTCCAGCCGGCCAGGCCGATCACGCGCATCTCAGGCCTCGTCCGCCGGGCGGAAGCCGAGCCGGCGCACCGCGTCGCGAATCGCGGGGTCCGCCAGCGCGGCCACGAACGCCGCCACCCCCGGCCGGCCGCGCCGGGCGGAGACCAGCACGAAGTCGAAATGCTCCTCGGCGACCGGAATGAAGCCGAGTTGGTAGGCGGACGCGACCGGCGCGATGGCGATCCCCCAATCGGCGCGGCCGCGCGCGACCGCTGCAGCGACCGCGTTGTGCGAGCGGGGCTGGTTCGAATAGCCCTCTGGGCGCGCGCCCTTGAGCAGCCCGTCGATCACGATGCGCGTTCCCGCGCCGGCATTGCGGTTGACCATGTGGCAATCGGGATCGGCGAGTGCGGCGGCGAGCGCATCCGCCACCGACCTGTTCTCGAAGCGCGGGTCGCCGCGGCGGAAGACAAGACCCTGCATGCGCCGCCAGCCCTCGACCAGCTCCAGGCCCGGCGCGAGATAGCGGCGGTTGTAGATCCCGGTTTCCGGATCGACCAGGTGGATCGGGGCGACGTCGCATTCGCCGCGCCGCGCGGCTGCGAGCCCGCCCTGGCTCCCGACCGCCATCAGCCGGCTCCGGAAGCCCATCTCGGCGAGGCGGGAAATCACCGGCTCGAGCCCGACGCAATGGCTGCCCATCACGACGAGGTCGGGCTCGGTGACGTACGGGGTGAAGAGCGTCACCTCGGTGCGCGTGCCGGCCGGGACGGAATCGGCCAGCGCCTCGACGGAGATGAAGCCGTCCGCGTGCGAAAAGGCCGTGACCGACCCGGAGCCCTTGCCGAGCGGGTAGGCCGCGAGCCCGGCCTCCGTCCCGACCAGGGACACCATCACGAATTCGGTCCGGCCGAGCTCGGACGGGATGCGCATCGGCAGCGTCGCCTCCGCCAGGGCCGCGGCGCGCGGCGGCAGGCCGGCGAGACGGCGCAGGCTGGGCGCGACCATGTCGTGGAAGGTGAACATCGCCGAGGTCGGAAACCCGGGCAGCACCACGACCGGCTTGCCGGAGCAGACGGCGAGCAGCAGCGGCTTGCCCGGCTTCAGCGCGACGCCATGCGCGACGATGCCCGGCTCCCCGAGTTCGCCGATGAGCCGGTATGTGAGGTCGCCCGCCCCCTTCGACGTCCCGCCGGACAGGACGACCATGTCGCATTCGGCATGGGCGCGCCGGATCGCGGCCCGGAGCGGATTGTCTTCGTCCGGCACGGCCCCGTAGGAGACCGGCTCGCCGCCATTCTCCGCGACGGCGGCCGCGACGACGGGGCCGTTGGAATCGTAGATCGAGGCCGGCCCGAGCGGCTGGCCCGGCGCGACGAGCTCGTCCCCCGTCGAGATGATGCCGACCCGCGGGCGCCGCCAGACGTCGAGTTCGGCAAGGCCGACCGCCGCGAGCACGCCGACCTCGCGCGAGCCGACGATCGTCCCGCGCCGCACGAGCGTCTCGCCCGCCGTGATGTCGGAGCCGGCGAAGGACAGAAAGGCGCCGGACCCGATCGGCCGCCGCACCGTGATCGAATCGGTGCCGGACGGCTCCGTGGTTTCGATCATGATCACGGCATCCGCGCCGCGCGGGATCGGCCCGCCCGTCGCGATCGGGGTCGCGGTCCCCGGCAGAACCGCGAGCGCCGGCAGCACGCCGCACGCGATGGTCTCCGGGTTGAGCCGGAGCAGAACCGGTGCCGCCTCGGACGCGCCGGCGAGGTCGGCCGAGCGCACCGCGAAGCCGTCGACGAGCGCGCGGTCAAAAGGAGGCACGTCGATCGCGGCCGGGATGTCGGCGGCGATGACCCGCCCGAGCGCCGCAGCGAGCGACACACGCTCCGTCCCGACCGGTTTCGGGTCCAGCGCCGCCTCGAACCGGCGCAGCGCCTCGTCCCGCGACAGGACGCTCAGGAACTGCTCCTGCGCGGTGCCGGACGGAATATCGCGGGGCACGGAGTTCATGGCGCCATCCGCTCTGCCGCGACGGCGGTGCCGGTCGGAAAACCCTCGCTCTCGGGCGGAACGATCATCCAGGCATCCGCGCCGGCGATGGCCGCGAGGGCGAAATCGCCCACTCCGAGCGGCTCGGCCGATCCGCCATCGGTTCGGAGCAGGGCGAGTTCGGCGACCCCCACGACGGAGGAGATCTTGCGCGTGAGCCGTCGCTCCTCCGTTTTCGCCTGCGCTGCGCCGGCCAGCGCGCGGACCAGCGGAAGACCGAGGGCGAGCCAGACCCCGAGCGCGTCGGCGAGCCGGTCGGGC
>JAQGJZ010000258.1 GCA_028290385.1 Enterovirga sp. | reverse complement strand
CGCCGAGGAGCAGGTTCTCCTCGATGGTGAGCGAGATCAGGATGCGGCGCCCTTCCGGCACCAGTGCCACGCCGCTCTTCAGGCGGGCGTGGACGGGGTCGCGGCCGATATCGCGCCCGGCGAACCGGATCGCGCCGCCGCCATGGCGCACGGAGCCCATGATCGCGGCGAGAAGCGTCGTCTTGCCCGCGCCGTTGGCGCCGAGCACGGTCGTGATCTGTCCCTCCGCGACGGAGAACGACACGTCCCTGACCGCACGCACGCGGCCGTAATTGACCGAGAGAGCCTCGATGCTGAGCAGGGTCATCAGGCGGCCTCGTCGCCGAGATAGGCCGAGCGGACCTGCGGATCGCGCTGCACCTCGGCCAGCGTGCCCTCGGCGATCTTCTCGCCGAAATTCAGCACGATCACCCGCTCGCAGACCTGATCGACGAAGTGCATGTCGTGCTCGACGATCAGCAGGGTCACGCCCCGCTTCTTCAGCAGTTCGAGATGCGCCCGCATGGCGTTCGTCTCGGTCGGATTGAGGCCGGCGGCCGGCTCGTCCAGCATCAGCAGGGAGGCGCCCGCGAGGGTCGCCCGCACGAGGTCGATGCGCTTGCGGATGCCGTAGGGCAGCGCGGAGACGCTTTCGTCCGCATAGGCCTCCAGCCCGCACTCGGCGAGCGCATCGATCGCCTCGCGGCGCCAGCGATGGTTGGGCACCAGCCGGAACGGCTTCACGAGGTCGAGCAGGCCGGAAGCGCGGACGTGCTGGCCGACGATCAGGTTCTCGATCACGGTCAGATGCGACATCAGCCGGATGTTCTGGAAACTCCGCGACAGCCCGACCGCGATGCGCCGGCGCGAGGGCATGTGCGTGATGTCCCGCTCGCCGAGCAGGATCCGGCCCTCGCTGGGCGCATAAACGCCGCTCACGAGGTTGAACACCGTGGTCTTCCCGGCGCCGTTCGGGCCGATCAGCGCCGTGGGCTCCTGCGCGCGCACGGTGAAGCTGAGGTCGCGCAGGACCCGAAGGCCGCCAAAGGCCTTCCCGAGGTGGTCGAGCGTGAGAGCCGGTGCCGCGCTCATGGCTGGGCCGCCTCAGGCGCCCGCCGCGATCGGCGGAAGACGCGCAGAAGATCGGCCGTGATGAGGCCCTGCGGCCGGGTCGCCATGAAGCCGATGATGAACAGGGCGAAGAAGACGTAGCGCCAGCCCTGGCTGGCGCGCAGCAGCTCGGGCAGCAGCGTAAAGAAGGCGGCACCGACGAGAGGCCCGAACACCGTCTGGGTGCCGCCGAGCAGCACGTAGAGCACGGTGTAGACGCTCAGCGCGACGCTGAAATGCTGCGCTTCCACGAAGCTGAAATGGTGCCCGTAGAGGCCGCCGCCGAGGCCCGCGATCGCAGCCCCGATCGCGAAGGCCGCGATCTGCATCCCGCGGACATTGATGCCCATGAGGTCGGCGACCGTGGGGTCGCTCTTGATGGCCGTCAAGTAGAGCGCGAACCGCGTCCTGGAGAGAAGCAGCATGAAGGCCAGCACGCCTGCCGCGCCGGCGATCACCGTCGCCGGGCCCGTGAAGGTGGTGACCTGATAGCCGGCAGCCGCGCCCACCACTTCGAGGTTCAGGAAGACGGCCGTGATCACCTGGCCGAGCGCGAAGGTCGCAAGCGCCAGATAGATGCCGTGCGTCCGCAGGATCGGCACCGCGACCACGAGGGCCAGGAGGCACGAGGCGGCGGCGCCGGCCGGGATCGCGGCCGTGAGCGGCCAGGCGAGCTCGTTCGACAGATAGGCGGCCGTGTAGGCGCCCATCGCCATGAAGCCCGCAATCCCGAGATTCAGCTGTCCGGCGGAGAGCGGCAGATACACGGCGTAGGCCGCGATGACGTTGAACGACAGGATGACCAGCAGGCCCGTCTGGTAGCCGCTCATCACAGCTTCTCCCGTGCCGCGGCGCGCCCGAGCAGGCCCTGCGGGCGCAGGATCAGCAGAACCAGGAGAAGGCCATAGACCGTGATGTTCACGAAATCGGCCCCGATGTAGCTGATGGACAGGACCTCCGTCAGGCCGATCAGCAGGCCACCGAGCACCGCCCCCCAGACGCTGCCCATGCCGCCGATGATCATCGCGGCGATGCCCTTGAACCCGATGCCCTCGCCCATGAAGGCGCTGACCTGGAGATAGTTGAGGGCGAACAGCACGCCGCCGAGTGCAGTGAACAGGGCGCTGAACACGAACAGCTGCGGCACCAGGCGCCCGACATCGACCCCGAGCAGGATGGCCGTGTCGCGGTTCTCGGCAACGCCTCGGATCTGGCGGCCGAGGCTGGTCTTGCGAAGCATGATCGACAGCCAGACCACGAGGCAGACCGCGATCACGAGGCTGATGATCTGCGCAGCCCCGATCACGAGGCCGCCAATGCGCAGGTTGAAGTCGGGGACGAGCGCGGGAAACGGCTGCTGGTCCGAGCCGACGGTCGCGAGAACCAGGTTTTCGAGCAGAACCAGAAAGCCGAGCGAGCTGACGAGCGGCACCTCCGGATCGCTTTTTTGGCTACGCCTGTAGGCGAGCCGCTCGACGCACAGCGCGATCAAGGCCGCCGCGAGCAGCGCCCCCCCGATGGCGACGCTCCAGTGCCAGCCGAGGCGCATCAGGATCCAAGTTCCCATTCCGCCGACCATGAACAGGCCGGGGATGGAGAAATTCAGGAAGTTGAGGACCCCGATCGCGAGCGTGAATGCGACCGCCACGAGCACGTAGATCGCGCCCAGCATCGTGCCGTTCACGAGCTGCTGTGCGATCACGCGAGCCGCTCCGCCTGGAACAGCGCCTCGATCCCAGCCGCGACGCCGAAGACCCGGCTGTCCCAGCCGGCAGCCCCGGCCAGCATGAGCCCGACCGGCGCCTCGCCCTCGCGGTGGATCGGCAGGGAGATGGCGCAGCCGTCGATCATGTTGATCAGCGTGCAGTTGCGCAGCACCTGCAGGTTCACCTGCGTGTAGGCGTCGTCGTCCTCCACGAGGTCCGCGATGCGCGGCGGCGCGACCGCGACCGTCGGCAGGGCGAGCGCGTCGTAGGGCGACAACCGGCGGGCGGCGGCCGCGACCATCGCCCGGCGCAGCGCCTGGGCGTCGAGGTAGTCGGCCGCGCTCGGGGCTTCCCCGCGCAGAATGCGGACCGACACGCGCGGATCGTAGCCGTCCCGCTTCGCGGCCAGCAGGTCGCGGTGCCAGGCGAAGCTTTCCGGCCCGGTGAAACCGCCCTTGGCGTTGATCTTGGCGATCTCGTCGAATTCCGGAAACGCGATGCGCTCGACCAGCGCACCGGCCGCCGACAGGCGGTCCAGCGCACGCTCGAAGGTGGAGGATACGGCCTCGTCCAGGCCGTTCAGCGCGATCGTGGTCGGGACCGCGAGCCGGAGCCCCCTCACGTCACGGGTTGCCGGAGCGTCGATCTCGCTGCCGGACAGAACGGCATCCATAATCCTGCAGCATTCGACCGAGCGGGCGAGCGGCCCGACCGAGTCGAGGCTCGGCGACAGGGGCACGGCGCCCTCCAGGGGCACGCGGGAGGCGGTCGGCTTCCAGCCGACGATGCCCGTGAACGCCGCCGGGATCCGGCATGAGCCACCGGTGTCGGTGCCCAGGCCGGCATGGGCCATGCCGTCCGTCACCGAGATCGCCGCGCCGGAGGAGGACCCGCCCGGGATCCGCCCCTCGTCCCGCCGCCACGGGCTGGCCGGCGTTCCGTAATGCGGATTGAGGCCGAGCCCCGAATAGGCGAACTCCGTCATGTTCGTCCGCCCGATCAGCACGAAGCCGAGCCGCCGCAGCCGCGCCACGCTCGGCGCGTCCTCCGCGGCCGGCGGCGCATCCGCCAGCACCGTCGAGCCGGCGCCCGTGGTCTGGCCGCGGATGTCGAACAGGTCCTTGATCGAGATCGGGATGCCGGCGTATGCGGATGGCGCAGCGCCGGCCTTGCGCAAACCGTCCATCGCGTCGGCGGCGGCCAGCGCCGCGTCGCGGTCGACATGGAGGAAGGTGCGCTCGCCCTCGCCCTTGGGATCCGCGATGGCGGCGAGGCAGGCCTCGACCAGCTGGCGCGAGGTGGTGCGGCCGGCGTCGAGATCGGCGGCCAGGCTGGCGAGGGTCGGCTTGGTCATGTCGTCACGTCCTGTTTCAGGCTGGACCGACCCTGTCGGTCACGGCGCCGCATCGGTATCGCCGAAACCGCCCTCGATTTCCAGATCGAGCAGCGCGGAGCTCAGCGATTTGCCATGCGCATCGAGCGCC
>JAQGJZ010000237.1 GCA_028290385.1 Enterovirga sp. | reverse complement strand
GCGAGGCCGCCTTCGTTCCCCTGATCACGCCGAGCCTCGTGCAGCTGAAGGTGGCCCTGCAGCCGCACGAGCAGGACGCGGCATGACATCCCCGCGGCTGCTCTCGGCCGAGCGCGTCTCGCTGCGTTATTCGGGTGCGGCCCGGCCGGTCTTCGCCGAGGTCGACCTCGATGTCGGCGCAGGCGAGGTCGTGACAATCCTCGGCCCGAGCGGAGCCGGCAAGTCGAGCCTGCTGCGGGTGCTCGGGGGGCTGCAGCCATCGACGAGCGGCAGCGTCACCATCCGGGGGACGCCGATGCACGGCGCCCACCCGCGCGTCGCGTTCGCGTTCCAGAGCCCGGGCCTGCTTCCCTGGCTGACGCTCGAGCGAAACGTCGCCTTTGGGCTCGACTTCAAGCGCCAGCCGCGGCTGGAGCGCTCCGAGCTCGCTGCACGCGTCGATGCCGCGATCACCGAGGTTGGGCTGTCGCACGCTCGGCACCTGCGTCCGACCGCGCTCTCGGGCGGCATGGCGCAGCGCGCGGCCCTCGCCCGCTGCCTGGCGCGGCAGCCGGAGGCCTTGCTGCTCGACGAGCCTTTCGGCGCGCTGGACGAGGTCACGCGCGGCGAGATGCAGGACCTGCTCCTCAAGGTCGTGGCCGATTTCGGCACCGCGGTCGTGCTGGTCACCCACGACATCGACGAGGCGCTTCTCCTGTCCGACCGCATCGTCCTGCTCGGCGGCAGCCCGGCTGCGCCGATCCGGGACTGGCGGATCGCCCTGTCCCATCCACGCCACGACCTCGTTGCCGAACTCGGCGCGATCCGGGTCGACATCCTCAGCGCCATGCGCGGACTGCGCAGCCGCTCTCGAGAGCCAGATTATGTTATCTGAGGACACCATCTCCCGCCGCGACATGCTCCGGCTGGCCGCCCTGTTCACGGCCGCCGGTGCCGCGCCCCTGCTCGATTCCTATGCGGCGCGCGCCCAGGAAACGGACGCGCCCGTCCGCATCGGCTACCTGCCGATCACGGATGCCACTCCCCTCCTCGTCGCGCACGGCAAGGGGTTCTTCGAGGCGGAAGGCCTCAAGGCCGACAAGCCGGTGCTGCTGCGCAGCTGGGCGCAGGTGCTGGAAGCCTTTATCTCCGGGCAGGTGAACGTCGTGCACCTTCTCTCGCCCATGACGGTCTGGGCGCGCTACGGCAGCAAGGCTCCCGCCAAGGTCGTCGCCTGGAACCACACGGGCGGATCGGCGCTCACGGCCGCGCACGGCATCGGCAGCGTCAAGGACCTTGGCGGCAAGACGGTCGCGATCCCGTTCTGGTACTCGATCCACAACGTCGTCGTGCAGGCGCTTTTCCGCGAGAACGGCCTCACGCCTGTCTCCAAGAAGCCGAACCCGGCGCCCAACGAGGTCAACCTCGTCATCATGGCGCCCTCCGACATGGTGCCGGCGCTCGGATCCGGGCAGATCGCGGGCTACATCGTCGCCGAACCCTTCAACGCCGCAGCCGAGGCGCTCGGGATCGGCAAGGTTCTGCGCTTCACCGGCGACGTGTGGAAGGACCACGCCTGCTGCGTGGTGTTCATGCACGAGCGCGACCTCTCGGAGCGGCCGGAATGGTCGCAGAAGGTCGTGGACGCGATGGTCAAGGCGCAGCTCTGGACGCGGCAGAACCGTGCCGAGACGGCCGCCTTGCTCTCAAAGGACGATCCCAACCGCTACACGCCGCACACCAAGGCGGTGCTCGAGAAGGTGCTGGCGCCCCCGGATTCGGACGATGCCGCCTATCTCGCGTCCGGCGCGATCCGCAACGCCGCCTGGCGCGAGCGCCGCATCGACTTCCAGCCCTATCCGTTCCCGAGCTACACCGAGGAACTCGTCCGGCGTCTCAAGGATACGCTGGTCGAGGGCGAGCGCTCCTTCCTGGCCAACCTGGATCCGGCTTTCGCGGCGCGCGACCTGGTCGACGACAGCTTCGTCAAAAGAGCCGTGGGCAAGGCCGGCGGCCTCGCGTCGTTCGGTCTGCCCGAGAGCTTCACGCGCGAGGAGATCGTCTCCGCGTGAGCGCCGCCATTGCGACCCAAGCAGCTCCGGATGGCGGGCGCGCCGAACGGCCCCGCTCCGTGCATCCCGGCCTCGTCAGGCTCGTGCTGGGTCTCGTCGGACTCGCAGGCTTGCTGCTGGTCTGGTGGGTCGGAACGGAGCTGCTCACGCCGCAGGCGAGCTTCCTCCGGCGCTTCTCCCCGGTCTCGGCCGCCGCCGCCCTCGCCGGTCTCGTAACCGGTTCGGACCTTGCACTGCATATCCTGGTCAGCCTGCGCCGCGTCGCGGTCGGGCTGGCGCTCGCCCTGGCGATCGGCGTGCCGCTCGGCCTGGCCGTCGGCCGCTTCCGCCTGTTCGACGCCGCGACCGCGCCGTCCTTCCAGTTCCTGAGGATGATCTCGCCGCTGTCCTGGATGCCGATCGCCGTGATGGTGTTCGGGGTCGGCGACAGGCCCATCTACTTCCTGCTCGCCTTCGCGGCGCTGTGGCCGATCCTGCTCAACACGGCGGCGGGCGTCCGCGGGCTCGATCCGCAATGGCTGCAGGTGGCCCAAAGCCTGTCCGCGACACGCTGGGAAACGCTGCGATCCGTCATTCTGCCGGGCATCCTCGGGCAGATCCTGACCGGTGTGCGGCTCGCGATCGGGATCGTGTGGATCGTGCTCGTGCCGTGCGAGATGCTCGGCGTGTCGGCGGGGCTCGGCTACTTCATCCTCGATACGCGGGACCGCCTCGCCTATGACGAACTGGCCGCGACCGTGCTCGTGATCGGCCTGCTCGGCTTCCTGCTCGACGCCGCGACGCGCTTCGCCGCGAGGCTCTGGAGCTCCTGAGCGAAGCCGCAGCCGACCGGTGAAACGGCCGCGGGGTTTGCATCGGCCGGAGCCTCCTGCAATCCTCTGCCGAGGTCCCGCCTAGAGGACCGTTGCGGGAGAGAGGCGCCGATGCGGAACGCGGGCAACCCGGTCCGGAAACCCAGGATCGCGCTGGCCATCGGCGATCCCGCCGGCATCGGGCCCGAACTCGCCGCCCGCATGGCCGTGGACCCGGAGGTGAACGACGCCGTCGAACTGACGGTCGTCGGTGACCGACGCGTGCTGGAGCGTGGAGCCCGCGAGGCCGGGATCGATCTCGCCGCGCTCAGGCAAGTGTCCGTCCGCGATCTCGGCAATCTCGATCCCGGCACGATCAGGCTCGGTGTCTCGGCGGAGGCCGGCGGGCGCTCCGCACTGGCGAATTTCCGCACCTGCCTCGAGATCGCGCAGCGGGGCGACGCCGATGCCGTCTGCTTCACGCCGTTCAACAAAGCCGCCATGAAGCTCGGCGAGCCGTCCTATGGGGACGAGATCGGCTTTGCGCTCGGCGTTCTCGGGCTTCCCGGTCCGGCGAGCGAGTTCAACGTGCTGGACCGGCTCTGGAACGCGCGCGTCACGTCGCATGTCCCGCTCTCGAAGGTCGCGAGCCTGATCACGGAGCCGAACGTGCTGCGTGCGATCCGGCTGACGGACGCATCCATGCGGGCGGCGGGACTGGGGGAGCCCCGGATCGCAGTCGCGGCGCTCAATCCGCATGCCGGGGACGGCGGCAATTTCGGTCACGAGGACGATGCGATCATCCGTCCGGCGGTCGAGGCGGCGCAGCGCGACGGCATCCTGGCCGAGGGGCCGTTTCCGTCCGACACGGTCTTTCTGCGTGCGCAGAAGGGCGCCTTCGACGCCGTGCTCACGATGTACCACGACCAGGGCCAGATCGCGATGAAGCTGCTCGGCTTCGAGCGCGGCGTGACGCTGCTCGGCGGCTTCCCGTTCCCGGTCTGCACGCCGGCCCATGGCTCCGCGTACGACATCGCCGGGCGCGGCATCGCGCATCCCGGCGCCACCCGGAACGCGATCCTTCTGGCGGGCCGGATCGCGGCCGCGCGGGCCGGCGCGGAAGCTCAGCCGGCGCTCGCCTGAGGGCCCGCTATCGCAGCAATCCGCGCCGGGCGAGGTTCGTCATCAGCGCGCCGATGCCGAGGGTCCACGGCTCGCATTCATCCGTGTGCCGCATCCGGTTCACGAGGCGCCCGAGCTGCGGGGCCGCAATCTCGACGAGGTCGCCCCGGTGATGCGTGAAGCCGAGCCCCGGCTCGGAGCGGTCCTGCGTGGGCGCAAACATCGTCCCGAGAAACAGCACGAAGCCGTCCGGGTACTGGTGGTTCTTCCCGATCGTCTGCCGGACGAGATCCTCCGGATCGCGGCTGATCTGCGCGATCGAGGATGAGCCCTCGAGCACGAAACCGTCGTCCCCGCGGACGGTCAGCGACACGGTCATGCGCCGGACGTCGTCGAGGCCGAAGGTCGTGTCGAAGAACCGGAGGAACGGTCCGATCGCGCAGGACGCCGTATTGTCTTTGGCCTTGGAAAGCAGCAGGGCCGAGCGGCCCTCTACGTCGCGCAGGTTGACGTCGTTGCCGAGCGTCGCGCCCGTGATCCGGCCGTCCGGCGCCACCACCAGGACGACCTCCGGCTCCGGGTTGTTCCAGGTCGATTTGGGGTCGAGCCCGGCATCCGTCAGCGTCCCCGTCGAGGCGAGGACCGGGGCCTTGGTGAAGACCTCCGCGTCGGGCCCGATCCCGACCTCGAGATACTGGCTCCAGGCACCCTGCTCCACCAGGACCTGCTTCAGCGCCATCGCGGCCGGAGAGCCGGGCTGCAGCTTCGACAGGTCGTCCCCGATGATGCGGCGCACCTCCTCCCGGATCGCCGCGGCCGCGTCCGGATTCCCGCGTGCGCGCTCCTCGATGACCCGCTCGAGCATGGAGGTCGCGAAGGTGACGCCGGCAGCCTTCACGGCCTGCAGGTCGATCGGCGCGAGCAGGTGAGGCCTGCCGGGGGCGCGTGTTTCGGGCGGCGTGTTGGCCAGTGCGTCGGCGAGGCTGCAGATGCGCTCGCCCGCGGCGGCGCGCAGAGCCGTCGCCGGATCCCGCTCGGCCGCGAGCGCCGCCATCGTCGGGAAGGCGGCAGACAGGTCGTGGAGACCATCCTCGCGCACGGCGGCCACCGACGGGCCGATATCCGGGCGCCAGATGCGCGCCGCCAGCGCGCCCGCGTAGCCGTCCTCGGGCAGCGCGTGCCTTGCCTGGGTGCAGATGCTCAGGTCCATGATGCCGTCTCGCTGCTTAGGCCTGCTTCGCTGCGGCGGCTTTGAGCACCGCAAGTCCGTTCGCGAAATGCGGACGGATCAGCGACGCGAGCCGCTCCCCGTCTCGCGCTCTCAGGGCGGCGAGCATGTCTGCATGCTCGCGCACCGCCTCGGGCCAGCGCGTGCGCCCGAGCACGTTCGGCAGGTATTTGGCCCGCCGGACCTGATGGTTCAGCCTGGCCCAGGTGTCGATCAGGACGGGGTTCGCGGTCGCCTGCACGACAGCGCCGTGGATCTGCTGGTTCAGCTCGAAATACGCGGCGAGCTGGCCCCTGGCGTGGTGGGCGACCATGGCGTCGTGCAGCCCCGCGACGTGCTCCACCTCGGCGTCCGTGATGCGGGCGCAGGCGAGCCGGGCGGCGAGCTCCTCCAGCACGATGACGACCTCGTACAGCGCCTCGCAGCCCGCGAGGTCCAGCTCCGCGACGACCGCACTCCGGTTGGCGAGCAGAAGCACGAGCCCCTCCGACGCCAGGACCTTGATGGCTTCCCTGAGCGGCGTGCGTGAAACGCCGAGCACGGCGCAGAGCTCGACCTCCTTCAGCCGCGAGCGGGGCGGAAGTTCGCCCGACACGATCATCTCGCGCAGCGCCGAGACGGCGTTGCCGTGGCGCTCGCCCTTTCGGGGAGGGCGGGCGGGGGCCTCCGTCGTCCAGGCCAGCGGGGACAAGGGCGCATTCATCGCAGCATCTTCGGCAGCCAGAGCGTCAGCGCGGGGAAATAGGTGATGATGCCGAGTGCCAGGAAGAGCGGGACGTAGAACGGGATCAGGGCCTTCAGGATCGCGGGCATCGGCGCCTTCGCGATATCCGCGATGAGAAACAGGGCAAGCCCCATGGGCGGGGTCAGGATGCCGATCATCAGGTTGAAGATGACGACGATGCCGAGATGAACCGGATCGACGCCGGCCATCGTCAGCGGCGCCGCGATCAGGGGCACGACGAGCAGGGTCGCGGTCGTCGAATCGATGAACATGCCGACGACGAGCAGCATCAGGTTGACGATCAGCAGCAGCACCATCGGGTCGGTCGAGATCGACAGGATCGTGCGGGTGAAGATCTGCGGCAATTGCTCGATGGTGAGGATCCAGCCGAACAGCGCAGCGGCCGACACGATGATCAGGATGGCGGCCGTGCTCTTCACGGTGTCGAACAGCGCGAAGCGCAGCCGCGGCCAGCTGATGCCGCCGTAGAAGACGAGCGCGATCAGGATGACATACGCGACCGTGACCGAGGCCGCCTCCGTCGGCGTGAAGAAGCCGAGCAGCATACCGCCGACGAGCAGGACGGGCGCGAACAGGGCCGGGGCGGCCGGCACGAATGTCTGCCAGATCTCCTTGATTGTCGGCCAGCGCGCGGACCGCGGGTGGCCGTAGGTCCTGGCCAGAATTGCGACCGTCACCATCAGGAGCCCGACATAGACCAGGGCCGGGACGATGCCGGCGACGAGCAGCTGGACGATCGATACGGACGTGACGGAGCCGTAGATGATGATCGGGATCGACGGCGGGAAGATTGGGCCGACGATGGCGGACGCGCAGGTGATCGCGCCTGCATAGGCCCGCGTGAAGCCGGCCCGCACCATCGCCCGGACCTCGATCCGGCCCAGCCCGCCGATATCGGCGAGCGCCGCCCCGGATACGCCCGAGAAGATGAGCGAGCCGAGCACGTTTACCTGGGCGAGGCCGCCCGGGACCCGCCCGGCGAGCGTGTGCGCGAAGCGGTAGATGTCGCTCGTGATGCCCGATTGGTTCATCAGGCTGCCGACGAAGATGAAGACCGGCACGGCGACAAGCGGGAAGCTGTCGAGCGCATAGGTCATGCGCTGCGCGACGAGCTCCAGCGGGATGTCGGCGAGCACGATGTAGAGGATCGCCGGCACCGCGATCGCGACCACGACCGGGAAGCCGAACAGGAAGAGCAGCGCAAAGGCCGCGATGACGGTAAGGGCCATCGTCGCCGCTCAGTGCCGGAGTTCGGCGGGGAGGTCGAGTTCCTCCTCCGGCTCATGCTCGCCCGGGAAGGTCACGTAGAGCGGCTGCCGCTTTAGCGCCTTCACGAACTGCACAGCGCATTCCACCGTGGTCATGGTCAGGCCCGTGAAGGCCGCGCCGAGGAAGATCCAGTACGGGATTCCGAGCGTCGGGGTGGCATTGTCGAGATTGGCCCGGATCGCGACGAGGCTGGAGAAGGCGGCGATCGCGAATGCCGCCACGGCCGTCCCCGCGATCAACAGCTGCACCACGCGCACCAGCCCCGCTGGCAGGAAGCCCAGGAACTCCTCCATGCGGATGCTGGCGCCGGCCGAGACGACGTAGGGCAGCGCGATGAACACGGTGCAGATGAGCATGAACCGGGCGAGCTCTTCCGCCCCGACGATCGGGCTCGAGAGGATTTCGCGCGCGACGACCTGGATGAAGGGCAGCGAAACCATCGCGACCAGCATCGCGAGGCTGCCCCAGCGAAACACCCGGCGCAGGGGTTCGAGCCGTCGGTCGACCGCGTAGTGGCGGCTGTCCACGACGCCGGCGGCGGGCAGGGCATCCAAGTTGGGGGCGTGGCTCGTCACGATCGGGCTCGGGTCCGTATCCGACAGGCCCGAGCCAGGCATCGGGCCGCTTCTATCCTGATGAGGGCGAGACCGCGCCGATCGGCCCGGCCTCGAGCATCAGGGTGCGGTCAGCTTCCGGCCTTCACGGCCGCGATCCGCTCGATGTACGGACCCCAGGTCGGGAAGTCGGTCTTGATCTGGGCGCTCACCGCCTTGCGGAACTCCTCGATCTTGAGGCCGTCCTTCTCCGTGACGAAGGTCATGCCCTTCTTCTTCAGCTCGTCGATGAGCTTGCTTTCGGCTTCCTCGCCGAGCTTCAGCGTCTCCGCGCCGACATCCGCCGCGACCTTCTCGATGATGGCGCGATCGGCGGCCGGGATGGATTGCCAGGTCCGCTCGTTGATGAAGACGGGCAGCACGTTCTGCATGTGGCTCGTCAGCATGACGTGCGTCTGCACTTCATAGAGCTTGTTGGCGTTGATCATGGTGAGCGGGTTTTCCTGCCCGATCACCATGCCGGTCATCAGCGCCGTCGGCAGTTCGCCTACCTCGACCGGGGTCGGGATCGCGCCCATGCCCTTGATCATCGACGTCCAGAGCTGCAGCGGCACGCCCCGGAAGCGCTTGTCCTTGAGGTCTGCCGGCGAATACACGGCCATCTTGGCCGTCATCTGCCTGGCTCCTCGGTAGAGCCTGCCGATGATGCGGATGTTGGCGGATGCGACGAGCTTGTCCGAGATCTCCTTCATCACGTCCGAGCTCTTCGGATCGGTCGCGGCCATCGCGTGCTTGCCGTCGCGATAGTTGAAGGGCGCCGCGAACACCGCGACCTCCGGCACGAGGCGGGCGAGCGAGGCGAATTCATGGTGCGCGAGCGGGATGGCGCCCGAGCGCACGCCGTCGATCGTCTCCTGCACGCCGCCGAGCTGCGAATTGGGGAAGACTTGGACGACGACGCGCCCCTGCGTCTCGGCGTTGACGCGCTTGGCGAACTCGTCCGCGTACCAGTGTTGGATGTCGCCCTCCGCCCCGACATGCGCGTAGCGGATGCGGGTCTGCGCTTCGGACGGAGCGGCAAAGCCGACAGCGACCGCGAGCGCCAGGGCGGCGCTCACGAGATGGCGTCGTGACATGGCGTTCCTCCAGCTCGCTTTTTTTTGCTCGACCAGGACTGGCCGGCGGCGCGAGACGGACATAGGCTTGCATGCAAGACGGCGGTTGTGAAGGGCCTCGACGCCCCCTGCCGGCACGGGAGGATGCGGGATGCGGCGCGACGCGAGTCGTCGGGCGCGAGGCCTTGTGCGGCCATGAGCGGGCCGCGCGAGATCATCGATCCGCACCAGCATTTCTGGGACCTCGGCCGCAATTACCATCCCTGGCTCTGCGATGCCGAGCCGATCCCGTTCCGCTACGGCAACTACGCGCCGCTGCGCCGGAACTACCTGCCGGAGGATTACCGGCGCGACGCCACGGGTTTCCGGATCGTGGGGACCGTCCATTGCGAGGCCGAATGGACCCCTGACGACCCGCTCGGCGAGACGCGCTGGCTCGAGTCGATCGCGGCGGAGCACGGCCTGCCCACCGCCTGCATCGCGCAGGCCTGGCTCGACCGCGCGGACGCCGAGGAGGTCCTTGCCCGGCAGGCCGCATCACGCCTGGTGCGGGGCATCCGCCACAAGCCGAGATCGGCCCCCTCCCCCGACCGCGCCGGACGCGGCGCCCCGGGCTCGATGGACGATCCGACCTGGCGGCGGGGCTATGCGCTGCTGGCCCGCCATGGGCTGTCCTTCGACCTGCAGACGCCCTGGTGGCACCTCGATGCCGCCGCCGACCTCGCCCGCGACTTTCCTGAGACCCAGATCGTCATCAACCACGCCGGGCTTCCGTCGGACCGCTCGGCCGAGGGCCTGGCCGGGTGGCGCCACGGGCTGGAGCAGGTCGCCACCTGCCCGAATGTCGCGGTCAAGATCTCCGGCCTCGGCCGCCCGGGCCTGCCCTGGACCGTGGCCGCGAACGGGCCGGTGATCCGCGACGCGATCGCGATCTTCGGCGCGGAGCGCTGCATGTTCGCCAGCAACTTCCCCGTGGACAGCCTGTGCGGCTCGTTCCGCGAGATCGTCGAAGGCTTCGGCCGGGCGGTCGCGGACCGCCCGGCGAGCGAACAGGCGGCGCTGTTTCGCGACAATGCCCGTCGCATCTACCGGCTCTGAGAGGACTATCGTCATGGCGGATATCGGCTTCATCGGGCTCGGCCTCATGGGCGCGGGCTTCACCAAGCGGCTCGTCGGCTGCGGTCACCGGGTGATCGGCTTCGACCTCGAAGCCGAGCGGCTGCGCGAAGCCCAGGGCTGGGGCGTGCTGCCGGCCGCCTCCCTGGCCGAGGCGGCATCCGCCGCGAGCCTCGTCTTCGTCTGCGTGACGACCTCGGCCGCGGTGCGGGACGTGGTGCTCGGCCTCGTCGCCGCGGGCGGCCTCGCGGGCAGATCGGTGATCGATGTCTCGACCACCGAGATGGGCATCACCCGCGGGATCGCGGCGGCCGTGGCCGGCGCCGGCGGCGCCTTCATCGACGCGCCCGTGTCGGGCGGCCCGGCGGCGGCGGAAGTTGGCACGCTCGCCATCATGGCCGGCGGCGAGACGGGTGCCGTCGAGGCGGCCCGTCCGGTGCTGCAGCAACTCGGCCTCATGACGCATATGGGCCCGACCGGCGCCGGTCAGGCGACAAAGCTCGTCAACCAGGCGCTGTGCCTGACGAACTACGTCATCTGCGCCGAGGGGCTGCGGCTCGCCGAAGCCTATGGCGTGGACGCGTCCCGGATCCCGGCCGCGCTGGCGCCGGGCCTCGGGAATTCGGCCGTCCTCCAGGCGATCTTTCCGCGCATGGTGGCCAAGGACTACGCGCCGCGCGGCTATGCCCGACAGATCCTGAAGGATCTCGAGCTCGTCCACGAGGCGACGCGGGCGCAGCACCTCGCCATGCCGATGCTGTCGCAGGCGCTCACGCTGTTCCGCCTCATGGTCGGGCAGGGCAAGAGCGAGCTGGACGGAGCCGCGATCGTGACGCTTCTGCCCGAGGTCGAAGTGCACTGACCGCGCGCGCCGCCCCTCGCGCGTACGCGCAGGGCGGGCGCCAGGGCTTTGGGTCGGCGGCAAGCGCAGAGCCTGCCCTGCGCGGAGCCACCCACGTTCTGTTCGCCCGACAGTCCAGTCGAATTTGCAGATCTCTTTGAACAATCCGCTTTGTGCGGTGGCCCGTGAACTCCCTTGACCGAGCAAGGCGGGAACAAGATAAGACCGCTTCACCAGCATGGAGGCTTGATTGCAGGGCCAGGACCAAACATCGGCGAACGATCTTCCGTTTTTCACCGCAGAACTTGTCGCTTCCTATGTCGCCAAAAACGCGGTGCATATGAGCGAGCTGCCCGGTCTGATCTCGTCGGTGCACGCCGCCTTGAGCAATCTGGGCCAGCCGAAAGAGGCAGAACCTGAGAAGCTCATCCCGCCGGTCTCGATCAAGAAATCCGTCACCCCGGATTACCTGATCAGCCTCGAAGACGGTCGCCGGTACAAGTCGCTGAAGCGCCACCTTGCAGGCAAAGGCCTGACCCCGGCCGCGTACCGCCAGAAGTGGGGCCTGCCGTCTGACTACCCCATGACGGCGCCCACCTATTCCGCGCAGCGCTCGCAACTGGCCAGGACGCTCGGCCTGGGACGGAAAAAGGAAGAAGCCCCACCTCCGCCCGCGAAGGGCCGCACACGGAAGAAGGCAGCAGCGCCGGCAGAGACGGCGTAACGCGATACCGCGGCCAAGCCTTGAGCTTGGCCGTCAACTCTGCCCGCGCCTGGCGGACTGAAGCGGCACCATTCCCGAGGGCCAGGTTTGAGCCGTATCGGCCGCTCGGTTTCAAGCGCGACGGACTCGCGGCACGCGCTCGGGCCACGGCTCGACGACTTGGGCCCGGAGCCTTCGGTCTCCCAGGTCGGCGTCCTCGCGCACTCCATGGGAGTTGGGTCGCCCTAGAAGCTCGCCGTCAACAATCCGGCCGCGTCGAACCGAAAATCCCGATCGTTGTGCTGCGGAGCGGATCGTCGATGTGGATGTCGCCGGTGCGCAGATCCGGGACCGAGCCGCCCCCGTCGGCCGTAGCATGCGAGCCGAGCGCAGGTCTTTACGCCGGTCCGTCTGAACCGCCGCCGCTCTTGGCGTTTTCAGCGTTGGGGCTGATCCCCTCGGCGGCTCCCTCGCCCTTGAGCTCGCGTTCCGCCTGGAGCCAGAATTCCACATCGTAGCCGACAGGTCGACCGCGTTCCTCCCAGAGCTCCATGGCTCGGGCCCGAATCTCTTCCTTGGTGATGTCTTTGCTCAATTCAGCTGCCCTCGGTCCAAATGGACCGCTTCGACCATACAACCTTTCATGTGAGGGAAGTGAGGCGAAGCGGAATGCATTCGGCGCGGCAGATCGGGACGCCCCGAGGTTCATGTCCCGAATTCGTCCTGTGGAACACCAGGCAACGTCCGCCAGGGAGGCCTGGCCGGTCCGCCAGAGCTCACGCCGCGAGGGGCAGAACATTGCCGCGACGGGCGGCGCTGGCGGATGCCTCGTCGATTGCGGCCATCACCGTCTCGGGAGCGGTCTGATGCACCATGTGGCCGGCGCCGGGCACCCGATGAATGGTGCTGTTCGGCAACTCGGCATGCAGCCTTGCCGATTGCTCGTCGATATCGACCAGCCTGTCTTCCTCACCCGCCACGATGACGACCGGCATCGCCAGTTCAGCGTATCGCGCACGGGCCGCGAATGCGCCCGGGATCATGAGCGCGCTCTCGGCAGCGCTCGCCCGGATCTGAGAGGGACGGAACGTCATCTCCTTCGGGAAGTCTTGCTGGAATTGCTCGGGCTCCGAGGCCGGGCCGAAGATCTTCCGCGTGAGGAGCGGCCACATGAGCCGTGCAAGGACCGGCGAGACCGTGAACCTGACCGCGTCGCCAAGCACCGGAATGGCCGGGCCGGACATCGTGACGACGTCAGCACGGACGCTCGGATAGTAGTAGCCGGAGGCGAGTACGAGGCTGCTGACCAGGTCAGGAGCTTTCAGCGCGAGCGCAACCGCCACCGAGCAACCCCAAGAATGGCCCAGCACGGTTGCCTTCGAGGCACCGAGTTGCTCAAGCGCTGCCCCGAGCAGCGCCGCCTGAGCGTCCGCAGTCCAGACCGTGCTCCTTGGACGTTCGCTGTGGCCGTAGCCGGGGCGGTCGAAGACGATGACCCGGTAGCGCTTGGCGGCCAGATCGATCAGGCCGCTGGACGCAAAATCTTGGATCATGGTGCCGTTGCCGTGGAGGAGCACCAGCGGCTGGCCTTCGCCTTGCTCGACGTAATGAAGCCGAACGCCGTCCACCTCGACGAACTTGCCAAGCGGCGGGTTCTCGCGCTCGGCCCTGCGCGCTAGGCGATGGTTTGCGAAAGCGGCCACGGCCAGAGCAGCGGCAGCCAATCCTGCACCGATCGCATAGGGATGCGCACCGACAACGGTCGGAATACCGGCTTTTCCGGGGGCGGAGGCAGAACGCGTTTTCGCGAGACGAGTTCTGGAAGGGCGTGAGGTCATGTCGTGCATCCATTTGGCGTGCACGAAAACCCGGGGCACCCCGAGCGATGTTGCAGCGCAACATCAAGTCGTGGGGAGGCTGACGGTTCCGCTGGTTAGCCCAACCCCTATGCTTTCATCCCGCCCCCTGCGCCTTGACCCGGTGCCCCTGCGCAGCACGAGCGAAAGCTGATCGACGGAGTAGGGTTTCTGGAGGAGTTCGAACCCGCGGCGTCCTTCTTCGGCCAGCACGTGGCTGTAGCCAGCCCGAGGTCAGGATGATCGGCGTGCTGGGGTACAGCCGCCGAATTTCCTGTGCCATCTCCAAGCCGCTCATTCGAGTAGGCGGTCAGCCCACCCACGGGTCGCTCCTGATCGAGTACCTCGCCCTTTGCGCCTTCGGTGCCGCTGGTCGCCGGCCTCCGCGCCCGATAAGGCAGGTACAACGCCGTCGTGGTCAGTGACCGGAGGGCTTCGCGAAGGATTCGACGTTGAACGAGTTTCAGGCCGGCATGGCCGACACCCCGGCCCGGGACAAGGCCGAGCACCACATCGAGGGTTTCCGGCTTCAGGGCGGGATCTTCGTAGAGGCCGTGCGAGTGACCCGGATGCCCATGATGGTGACGGATGCGACCCTCCCCGGGAACCCCATCGTCTTCGCGAATGACGCCTTCGTCGAACTCTCCGGTTACGACATGGACGAGTTGATCGGGCAGGATCCGCACTTCCTGAACGGCCCGGGCACGGAGCCGGAGGCCATCCGGCAATACACCCTCTCCATGGAGGAGCGTCGCGACGCGACGTTGGAAATTCAGCAGTACCGGAAGGACGGGTCTCCTTTCCGAGCCATGCTGTTCGCGAGCCCTCTCAACGACGGGCAGGGCACCGTCACGAATCACTTCCTCTCCTACCTCGACATCACCCGCCGCTTCGATGCCGAGGAGGGGCTGCGTCACCTCACCCAGGAACTAGAAGCCCGCGTCTTCGCCCGGACACTCGAACTGGAGGAGGTGAACGAGCGGCTGAACAAGCTGCTTGCCGAGAAGGAGATGCTGGTCGTCGAGGTGAACCATCGGGCGAAGAACAGCCTGGCCATCGCGGCGTCGCTGCTTGGCATTCAGGGGCGCCGCCAGGCCGACCCCGCCGTACGGGCGCTCTTCGAGGAAGCTCGGGACAGGCTCATCGCGATGTCCCGGGTGCACGACCTCCTCAGCAAGTTCGAAAACGCGCAACGTGTGAACCTCGCGACGTACGTCCACGATCTCTGCGAGGCGTTGCGGCCGATCACCGAAGGAGACGACCGGATCTGTCTCGAAGCCGAGTTGGAGGACGGCATCCTGGTCGATGCAGACACTGCCGTTCCTCTCGGCATTGTGCTGACCGAACTCGTCACCAATGCGGTCAAGTACGCCTTCCCGGCTCCGCGGTCCGGCACCATCCGCGCCGAAGGCCGAAGGGTAGCACCGGATCGGATAGAAGTTGTGGTCCACGATAACGGCGTCGGCGTTTCCACCATCCGCGAGGGCTCATTGGGCTACGGCTTGGTCCGATCCCTGGTCGGTCAGATCGGCGGCGAGATCGACATGACCACCGAGGCGGGTTTCACGGTGAGGATATTGTTTCCGGCCGGGAGCTCGGCCCTGGAGAAGTAGGCCCGCCGGCCTGCCCGATAGCGAGGTCCTGGACTTCACCATGCAGGTTCGAAACGAGGCAGGCGCAAAAGCGGGCCAGCTGAGCCTGAAGGCCGAAAAACTCCAATAGGCTCCAGCATCTGTCCCCGGGCAGCTCCCCGTGCTATCTCTCACATGAAATGACGTGGCAAGTACGGATCTCGGAACAACATCCAGGCCGGAACTTGAAAATAAATAACGCAACGCCTCTTGCATGCTCAAGGGATTCGTCGAACATTCCGTCCGACCATAATCGGTCCATTGCTTGACAACTTCGGATTAGACCGCAGGCAAGTGGATCACGTCTGCTCGACGGTGAGACGGGCTTTCGCGCGCACCCGCCGCCTAGACCTGCGCTACGAAGGTCCCTGATCTTCGCCCGTCCGGCTTGATTGGCGTTCCATCGTTTCGCGCGTCCGAGGGGGCTCGAGCTGCGCAAGCGGAACAGATGAACCGGGAGGAAACCGCAATGGTTAGGTTAAGCAGGGCCGTCGCGGCCATGACAGCCGGAATCACTGTGGTTGGGTTCGGGTTCGCTGCCAACGCGCAGGATGCGGCCGAACCGCAACTGGGCATCGTTCATTTCCAGACATCATGCAATGAAGTGGCGCAGCGGCGCTTCGATCGGGCCATGCGATACCAGCATTCGTTCTGGTACCGGGCATCACGGGAGATCTTCGACGAAGCTCTCCAGGCCGACCCCGAATGCGCGATCGCACATTGGGGCATTGCGCAAAGCCTGCTTCTCAATCCGCATTTTGCCGCGCCCGCGGACCACCTGCCGGCCGGCCTGGCGAGCCTGGAGAAAGCTAAAGCTATCGGGGCCAAGACCCAACGCGAGCGCGACTACATCGACGCGCTGCTCGCCTTCTACGTGGACTACCCGAGCACGACCTTCCAGGAGCGCGTTCAACGGCATTCCGCAAAGATGGAGCAGCTGGCGTCGCGCTATCCAGATGATGACGAAGCCCAGATCGCCTACGCTATCACCCTGAACGTCTCTGCTTCTCCGAACGACAAGAGCTACGCCAAGCAACTCAAAGGCGCCGCGATCCTGGAACCGATCTTCGAGCGGCAACCGCGCCACCCGGGCGTGGCGCACTACTTGGTCCACCTCTACGATTACCCGCCGATCGCGCATAAAGGGCTCGACGCGGCGAAGCGCTACGCGCAGATCGCTCCAGCCGCGCCGCACGCGCAGCACATGCCCTCGCACATCTTCACGCGCGTCGGCTTCTGGCGAGACTCGATTTCGGCCAACAGCGCCTCCGCCAAGGCTGCGAAAGACACACGCGAGCCGCACGAGCAACTGCACGCGATGGACTACATGGTCTACGCCTACCTACAGGTCGGGGAGGACGTGAAAGCCCGCGAGGCCGCGGACGATATGTTGCGGGTGGCGGGCTACAGTCCCGAGGTCCGCACGGGCTGGTTCGCGGTCGCTGCCAGCCAAGCCCGCTACATGATCGAGCGCGCGGATTGGGAGGGCGCGGCAGGCCTCACCGTCCGGCCGAGCCGGTTCGCCTACGCGGACGCGCTCACCCATTTCGCCCGCGCGATTGGTGCGGCCCGCACCGGCGGCCTCGACTCGGCGCGGGAGGACATCG
>JAQGJZ010000232.1 GCA_028290385.1 Enterovirga sp. | reverse complement strand
GAGCCGAAATAGCGGACCATCTCGGGGGTCGCCATGTAGGTCAGCGCCTGCATGTCCTCGCGGCCATAGGCCGTCTGGATGTCGTGCAGCGCCCGCTCGAAGGCCTCGTAGTCGGTCTGCCCGATCTGGACAGGCCCGTCCGCGGGACGTGCGGCGCCGCCGGAGCCACCCCCCGACATCCCGCCGGGGACGGCACCGCCGAGCGCCGAGCGCGCATAAGGCCCGCCCGCGCCCGCCGCGGCCACGGCCGGCTCGTTCCGGCGGCGGAAGAAGCGGAGCGCCAGCCAGATCAGCCCCCCCACGAGCGCGACCTGCATCAGCAGGCCGAAGATCGAGGCGAGGCCTGCGAGGCCGCCGAAGAAGCCATGGCCGAACAGCATGCCGAGGAGCCCTGCCCCGAGAAGGCCGGCCATCAGGCCGGTTCCGAGACCGAAGCGACGCGGCTGCGCGGCCGCGGTCGCCGCTCCCATGCCGGGACGCTGCTGGGCGCCGACATTCGGCGTTTCAGTGCGCTGCATCGGCTGCGACGCGCTGGGCGCCGTGTTCGTGGCAGGCGGGGCGCTCCACGTCCGCGAACCCCGCGACCCGGAGCTGGACCCGCCTCCCACCTTCGCCTCGGCCGCTGGGGCTGCCATGGCGGCGACAAGCGCCGCGATGGCCGCGGCGCGGGCGAGTGAATTGAGACGCTTGGTCATCTGTATCCTTGCCGTGCGGGACGCTCCCGCACTCGCTAGATATGGTGTGAGTTCAGAGCTGACTCAAGTCTCCTGCATAGCTTGGCCGACATGATGCTGAACGGATCCGTCCCGAAGCGCTAGCGGCCGGCCTCCTGCTTCAGCTGGTCGATGCGCTTCGAGGCTTCGGCCTTGTCCAGATCCGGCTCGTAGGCCTCCGAATCATGGGCCTGTTCGGAGAGGGTCTTCAGGTACGAAGCCTGCGCCCCGGTCATCGGCTCGTGCCCGGTGACCCATTCGTCCGGATCCTTGATCCGGTTCGAGTTGTCGGCCCCGGTCGGGTTGATCTTCGGGTTGGCGACCTCGGCAGGGTCCGGGTGCCTGTCGGTCTTGCGGTCTGTCTGGCTCATGCAAGCCTCGTTCATGGATTGTTCTCACCATGAACGCGCCACGCGCCCGCCCCGTTCCGTCCCTGTCAGGGCAATCTGGTCAGGGCATTCGGGACAGGCATTCCGCCCGGGAGCGCCGGACGGAATGGAATTGATGTCAGGCCGCCGCCTTCACGCGCGGCTGCACCTCGGCGGCGTAATCCTCGACGAGGGTACGCGAAATGTTGCCGGGCCGGAACGTGTGGGGGCCGATCTCCGAGACGGGCGTCACCTCGGCACCGGTGCCGCAGATGAAGCACTCGTTGAAGGTCGAGAGCTCGTCCGGCATGATCCGGCGCTCGACCACTTCCCAACCGCGGCGCTTGGCGAGGTCGATCACCGTCCGGCGCGTAATGCCGTCGAGGAAGCAATCCGCGATGGGGGTGTGGAGCGCGCCGTCACGCGTGAAGAAGATGTTCGCGCCGGTGCATTCCGCAACCCGACCCTGCCAATCGAGCATCATGGCATCCGCATAGCCCTTGCGCTCGGCGGCATGCTTCGAGATCGTGCAGATCATGTACAGGCCGGCCGCCTTCGAGGAGGACGGCGCCGTCATGGGATCGGGGCGGCGGTATTCGGCGACGTCGAGCCGGATGCCCTTCATCTTCTCGTCGATGTTGAACATGCTGGGCCACGGCCAGACCGCGATCGCAACGTTGATCGTGGCGTGCTGGGCCGCAACCGCCATCATCTCCGAGCCGCGCCAGGCCACGGGGCGGACATAGACGTCGGGGTTGCCGTTCTTCTCGACGACGAGCGCCTTGGCGGCATCGAGCTCCTCCACGCTGTAGGGGATCTCGAAATCGAGGATCTCGGCGGAGCGGCGGAACCGCTCGGAATGTTCGCGCGACTTGAAGATCACGCCGCCATAAGCGCGCTCGCCCTCGAACACGGAGGACGCATAGTGCAGGCCGTGCGAGAGTACGTGGAGCTTGGCGTCCTTCCAGGGCACGAGCTGGCCATTGAACCAGATCCATCCATCGCGCTGATCGAAGGCCAAAGTCATCTGAGTCTCCTCCGAAATTCCCGCTTGTGATGCGTTCTTCTTTCGGCGAGTTGACGGCTAATCCTGCCCCTGGGATATGTCAACGAAGCTGACATATTCGAGGGTCTGGGTTGTCCGAGGCGATCAGCCAGTCGGGCGTTGACGCCCGCACCGACAAGGCGGGAGCCGATCCCGCCTACGACCTCATCGAGCTGTTTTTCTTCGCCTATCGGGACTTCGTCAGCGACCCCGACCGCATCTTGGCGGAATACGGCTTCGGCCGCGCCCACCACCGCGTTTTGCACTTCGTCGCACGCCGGCCCGGGATGAACATCGCCGAGCTCCTCGACATCCTGAAGATCACCAAGCAGAGCCTGAACCGCGTCCTGAAGGAGCTCATCGACAAGGGCTACATCGTCCAGCAGACGGGCCAGTCGGATCGGCGCCAGCGCCTCCTCTGGCCGACGGACCAGGGCCGCGCGCTCGCGCTGCGCATGGCACGCCTGCAGACGCGCCGCATCGCCCGAGCCCTCCCGGGCGGGGAGGCGGAAGAGGCCGTGATGGAGTTCCTGATCGGGATGATCGACCCGCTGGAGCGCGCCAAGGTGCGCAAGCGGCTCGCGGGCGCTAAAATGCCCGAATGAACGCCCCTCGGTCGGAGCCCGCAGATCACGCCCCGCACGTCCTCGTGGTCGACGACGACCGGCGTCTGAGGGACCTGCTGTCGCGCTTTCTCGGCGAGAACGGATACCGGGTCACCACGGCGGCGAGCGCGGCCGAAGCGCGGGCGAAATCGGGAAGCGTCGTCTTCGACGCGATGGTGCTCGACGTGATGATGCCGGGCGAGACCGGCTTCGAGTTTTTGCGCCGCGTGCGGACGAGCTCCACCATCCCGACCCTGATGCTCACGGCGCGCTCGGACGGGCGAGACCGGGTCGAGGGCCTCGAGATCGGCGCCGACGACTACCTGACAAAGCCCTTCGAGCCGCGCGAGCTGCTGCTGCGTCTTGGCAACATCTTGCGGCGCGCGGCACCGGCCGAGCCGCCCGCGCACGCGGCCGCGGACGTGATCCGGTTCGGTGCCTTCACGTTCAGGCTCGACCGGGGCGAGCTCCGCCGCGACGGCGAGACGATCCGGATCACCGAGCGCGAGCGCGAGATCCTGAGCATCCTGGGTCACCGGCTTGGCGCCGAGGTGCCGCGCGACGAGCTCGCCGGCAGTGGCGGCGGCGCGAACGATCGGGCCGTGGACGTGCAGATGAACCGGCTCCGGCGCAAGATCGAGCTCGATCCCGCGAACCCCGTGTTTCTCCAGACGGTCCGCGGGATCGGCTACCGCCTCGTGACGGACTAGGCGGGTGGCGAGTTCCGCGCTTCGCCAGCCCCGGCTTCTCGCCCGCGAAGCGGGCCGGCGGGTCGTCCGATCCTTCGCGGCACGCCTGCCGAAGGGCCTTTATGCGCGCTCGCTCATCATCATCATCACGCCGGTCGTCCTGCTCCAGTCCGTGATCGCTTATGTGTTCATGGAGCGGCACTGGCAGCTCGTCACGCAGCGGCTCTCCGCCGCCGTTACGTCCGACATCGCCGCCCTTATCGACTTCCACGAGACGGCGCCGAGGCTGGTGACGGAGGATCAGCTCTCGCGGATCGCCGCCGAGCGCCTGAGCCTGAACGTCGAGGTCATGGACGGGGCGCGGCTCCCCCCTCCCCTGCCGCCGCCCTTCTTCTCGCTTCTGGACGACGCCCTCTCGGACGAGATCCGCCGGCAGATCGGCCGCCCCTTCTGGATCGACACCGTCGGCCGATCCTCGTTCATCGAGATTCGGATCCTGCTGAACGAGGGCACCGTGATGCGGGTGTTCGCGCGGCGCAGCGCCGCCTACGCGGCGAACTCGCACATTTTCCTCGTCTGGATGGTCGGCACCTCGCTGATCCTGCTCGCGGTGGCGATCCTGTTTCTCCGCAACCAGATCCGTCCCATCCAGCGGCTCGCCCTGGCGGCCGAGGATTTCGGGCGCGGCCGCGAGATCGAGTTCAGGCCGCGTGGCGCGCGCGAGGTCCGCCAGGCCGGGCACGCCTTCCTGGAAATGAAGCGGCGCATCGAGCGCGCCATGGAGCAACGCACGACGATGCTCAACGGCGTGAGCCACGACCTGCGCACGATCCTGACACGGTTCCGGCTCTCACTCGCCCTGCTCGAGCAGACGCCCGAGATCGACGACCTGCGGCGCGACGTCGACGAGATGGACCGCATGCTCGAGGGCTACCTCGCGTTCGCGCGTGGGGATTACGGCGAGCCGGCCGTCACGACCGACCTCACGTCGCTCCTCACCGAACTGAAAGGCGACGCCGAGCGCGCCGGGCACGAGACGAGCCTCGAGATCACCGGCGACCCCGTCGTGACGCTGCGGGTGGACGCGTTCAAACGCCTGCTCTTCAACCTGCTCTCGAATGCGGCCCGCCACGGCGACCACATCGCCATCTCGGCCCAGCACGAGGGTCGCTGGCTGACGGTCCATGTCGACGACGACGGGCCCGGCATCCCGCCCGACGCACGCGAAGAGGTGTTCAAGCCGTTCGTGCGGCTCGACGAGGCGCGCAATCAGGACGAAAGCGGGTCCGGGCTCGGCCTTGCCATCGCGCGGGACATCGCGCGCTCGCATGGCGGCGAGGTGACGCTCGGCGACGGCCCGCTCGGCGGGTTGCGCGCCTCGGTCAGGATCCCCGCGTAGGCTCCGCGCGCAGCGGACGGTCGCGACCCGCGCCCCAGGCCGCCCAGAGAGCCACGGCCGCGAAGGCGCAGAACATGGGCCCGACACCATCGAAGGACCCCGCCCTGGTCCGGATGATCCCGACCAGAAGCGGCCCGAGCGAGGCAATCAGGTAGCCCCCGCCCTGCGCCATGCCCGACAGCGCCGCCGCGATCCTGTGATCCGGGGATCGCAGGATGATGATGGTCATCACGACGGAAAAGGTGCCGCCTTGACCAAGGCCCTGGACGAAACCCCAGAACCAGGCGCTCCAGAGCGGGCCCTGGAGGCATCCGAGCCACCCGGCGAGCGCAAAACCGATCAGCACCATGGTGACGGCCCGCTGGTCGCGCCCGCGCGTCGCGATGGATGGCGCCACGAAGCTGGAGACGACCTGCCCGACCATCGCCACGGCAAACACGAGCCCTGCCCCGACCGGGTCCATCCCGCGCTCGCGCAGGATTGGCGCCAGCCATCCGAAGACCGAGTAGGCGAGCGCCGATTGCGAGCCCATCAGAATTGTCACCCGCCAGGCGAGCGGGTTTCGCCATAGCCAGGCATGGCCCGGCAAACCTTGCGGAAGTGCGGCGGACGGCGTCGCAAGGTCCGCTTTCGCCCACCACAACAGCGCGGCCGCTGCGGCCGGCAGCGCCCAAGCGGCCAGGGCCCCGTTCCAGGACCCGAGCCAGCCGGCGAGCGGCGCCGATGCGCCCGCCGACAGCGCCGCGCCGACGCACATCACCATGGAATAGCCGCCGGTCATCAGCGCCGGGCGGTCCGCGAAATACCGCTTCACCAAGCTCGGCATCAGCACGTTCATGACCGCGATGGCCGCTCCAGACAGGAGCGAGCCGACCAGGATCGCCGTGAAGGTCGGAAAACCCCTGAGGCCGGTTCCGAGGGCCAGGGCTGCCAGCATGAAAAACACGGTCCGCTCGGTGCCGTAGCGCCCGGCTAGCAACGGGGCCACAGGCGCGAACAGAGCAAGGCAGATGACGGGCCCGGTCGTGACGAGGCTCGCGGCTGCCGCCGAGACCTCCAGGGCAGCCATCATCTCGGGCAGAAGCGCCGAAAGGCTGGAAAAGACGGCGCGGAGGTTGAAGGCAATGAGCAGCAGCGCGATCCCGATCGCAGCCCTGCCCGATCGGGGCGCCGTCATGGCGGTGTCCTTAGAAAAGACGTCCGCCGGCGGGAACGGCCTGGTCCGGCGCGATCAGCACCACCTCCCCATCGGCATCCGGCACGCCGAGCGTCAGCACCTCCGACATCATCGGGCCGATCTGGCGCGGCGGAAAGTTGACGACGCAGAGGACCTGGCGGCCAACGAGGTCCTCGGGGCGGTAATGGCGCGTGATCTGGGCTGACGACGTCTTCCGGCCGATCTCCGGCCCGAGGTCGACGACAAGCCTGATCGCCGGCTTGCGCGCCTCGGGAAACGGTTCGGCCTGCACGACCAGCCCGACCCGGATGTCGACCTTCAGAAAGTCGTCGAAGCCGATCGGGCCGGGACGCTCTTTGGACACCACCAGGATGCCGCGTCAGATCGCGGCTGCGGGGTCGCGGGAATCGCCGTCTGTATCGCCGTCCTCGCTGCGCCGCTCGCCTCGCCGGCGCATCCGGCGGCCGCCGTCGAACAGCGCCTGGCCAAAGGCCCGGAGGGGAGCCGTGAGGCGACGGACGTCGTCGGCCCGCTCCAGGAAGCGCTCGCCGCGGGTCAGTTCGCGGTCGAGCCTGGCCATCGTGCTGGCCTGGCTCGGGTCGTCGTCCTCGAACCAAGTTTCCATGACGTTCGCGAGCGCAACCACGCTGCCCTGCAGCTTCACGAAGCCGAGCGGGCCCTCGGTCGGCACCCCGGCCGCCGCAAGCATGTAGCGCATCGAGTTCAGGGCCGAGCGGTTGAGCGCCGTCATCGCGAGCGGGTCGGACCGCAGCGCGTAGGCGATGCGGCGCAGGGCCCGTTTGTGCGCGGCCATGGCATCGAGCCGGCGCATGAACACGTCGAAGATGCGCTCGCGCGCGGGCTCGCCGGCGAGGTCGGCATTGGTGCCGTCGATCACCGTCTTGTCGATCGCCCGGGTGAAGCCCTCGAGGATGGCGCCCTTCGAGGGAAACAGGTCGCGCATATCGGACAGCGAGAGGCCGGCCTCACGGGCAATGTCGCCAAGCTCGATATCGTCCCACGGCTGCTCGGCCGCGAGCCGCATGAGCGCGTCGACCACCTGCTCGCGCTTGTTGCGGCCGGGCGCCTGGGCGGATCCAAACGAGGGCGCGCTCGTGCTCGTGGGTGCCGCCGCGGCCGTCGCGAAGGGGGACCCTGAGGTACCGGGCTGCATCGGGTCGGACATTTGCGCGTACTCCCTTGCAATCACTGAATAAAGCAGCCGCTCCTGAGCCGAGCTCGAGGAGGCCGTCAACCAGACAACTCGCCGGCGCGCCGTTCGGCCGCCGCGACGGCGCGGCGCATGAGCGGCTTGAGGCCATCATGGCCCATGAGGACCTCCAGCGCTGCCGCCGTGGTGCCGCCGGGCGAGGTGACGTTCTGGCGCAGGATCGCGGGGTCCAGCCCGGGCCCGGCCAGGAGCTCTGCGGCCCCGACCACGGTTTCACGCGCCAGCCGCTCGGCCACGCTCGGGTCGAGCCCGGAATCGCAACCTGCCTGCGCCAGGCACTCGACCAGATAAAACAGATAGGCCGGCCCGGAGCCCGACAGGGCCGTCACGGCGTCGATCAGCGTCTCGTTCTCGACCCATTCCACGATGCCGACGGCACCGAGCAGCCCCTGGGTGAGCTCGCGCTGGCGCGCCGTGGTCGATGCATTCGCGAAGGCTCCGGTGGCGCCGCGGCCGATCGAGGCGGGCAGGTTCGGCATCGCCCGCACGATCGCGCCCGCCTGCGGCAGGGCACGCGAAAGATCCGCAACCGTCTTGCCGGCCAGGATGGAGATGACGACCGTGTCCGGCCCGGCGAGCGGCGCAATGGCCGGCGCGGCCTCGGCCAGCGATTGCGGCTTGATGCCGAGAACCAGGACTTCCGGCGGGGTCAGGCCGGCGCGGTCGGGATTGAGGCGGAGCCCGGCGCTTCCCGCGAGGTCCATCAATGCAGGTGAGGGCTTCGGATCGAGCACCGCCACGCGCGACGGATCGAGCCCCTTGGCGAGCCAGCCTTCCAGCATGGCGCCCCCCATCTTGCCGGCGCCGACAAGCAGGAGCGAGGTCGGGAGGTGCGAAGAATGGTCCGCAGCGTTGCTCATCCCCCTCGGTCGCATCAAGCGCGAGGCGGATCAAGCCGCGCGGGCCGCCGAGGGGTCAGGCTTCGCCTTCGGTGACGAACAGCACGCCCTCGATGGCCTCCTTGGCCGTCTTGCCGGCCCAGAGCACGAACTGGAAAGCCTGGTAGTAGCGCTCGCAGGCATCGACCGCGGCCTTGAGCAGGATCTCGCACTGGCCGTGCGTCGGCTCGGCGCCGCCCGCGAGCAACAGCGCGTGCCGGAACATCACGACGTTTTCCGAGGTCCAGAGGTCGAAATGGCCGACCCAGAGCTGCTCGTTTGCGCTGGAGATGAGCTGCAGGACCTCGGTCCGGCGCCGGTCCGGCACCTTCAGGTCGAACGCGCAGGCGACGTGAAGCGCCTCCACGTTCTCGATCCAGGTATAGGCCACGTGGTACTCGGCCCAGCGGCCCGAAACGGAGACGGACATCTCGTCCATCTCGGCCCGGTCGAAGCTCCACTCCTTGATGGCGGCGAGCCGCTCGACGACGTCGAGCGGGTGTTCGGAGCGGGAGGGGTCGAAAAGCAGATTGGGCATGTGGTCCGAATTCCGGGTGTCTGGGCAGAGGGCCCGGCGGGCCTGAACCCGCCTGGCCGGGCACGAATCACCCTACGAAGACTATATCCCGGGCGAGTCCGGCGGTTCAAAGCAGGCCGGCCACCGTCCACAGACCCGTGCGAACAGAGCTAACATGATGGTCACGAACTCGCCCTAGTGTCCGGCCCGTGGCCAGACAGACCAATCTTATCCAGGACGTCGAGAACACGATCGCACAGCGATCGACACCGGCGCGCGAGCGCACGCTATCCAAGATCACGGATCTGCTGGTGCACGATGCAGAGCGGCTCGGCGACGAGCAGCTGGCGTTGTTCGATCACGTGCTCGGCTGCTTCACGCCCAAGGTGCCCCCCGCCGCGCGGGCCGACCTCGCGGGGCGCCTTTCGGAACTCGCGAAGGCGCCGCCGAACGTCACCCGCGCGCTCGCCTTCGACGACGACATCGTGGTGGCCCAGCCGATCCTCTCGCGCTCCGGCCAGCTGAGCGATCAGGACCTGATCGAGATCGCGATCACGCGAGGCGGTGCGCACATGACGGCGATCTGCGAGCGCCGCCAGGTTTCCGAACTGGTGACCGACGTGCTGGTGGCCAAAGGCGACCCGCGCGTCTGGCGGGCCATCGCGGCGAATGCCGGCGCCCAATTCTCGGAATCCGGAAAGGCGGAACTGCTCCAACGCTCGTCGCAGGACGAAACCTTGCAGGACCTGCTCGGGGCGCGCGCCGACCTCACCGACAAGGATACCCGGCAACTGGTCGCCGCCGCGCGCCACAGTGCGAAGGCCCGCATCAGCCGAAGCCTCCCGCCCGAGAAGAAGGCCGCGCCGGCCAAGCAGCCGCAGGCGCCTGTCGGGCTGGATTACGCAAGCGCGCAGCAAACGCTCCGACAGATGGCCGAGAAGCGCCCGATTTCGGAGGCGGACCTCGCGAGCTTTGCTGCCAAGCACCTCGCGGCTGAGGCGATCGCGGCAATCGCGGCTCTGGCGGTCCTGCCGGTCCCGATGATCGAGCGCATCTTCCGGGAGCGCAACGATTCCTCGCTGCTGATCATCGGCAAGGCGAACAACTGGTCGTGGCGAACGGTGCGGGCCCTTCTGGGGCTGTCGCACCCGCTTCTGCCTCCGCCGAACGGGCGCGCGGCGGAGCCGGCCTTCAACGCCATCTCCGGGGCCGAGGCCCGTCGCACGCTTCAGGGGCTGGGGGCTGCCGCGGCCGGCACCGCCCGGCCCGCGCGAACCCGGATCAAACCCGACGGAAGGTGAGGTAGGCGGAGCCGCGCCCTTCCCGGCGCGCCTTGTCTTCGTAGCGCGTGCCCGGCCAGTCGGGCCAGGGCTGGCGCCAATCAGCCGGACGCTGCGCGTCCCACGCGAAATCGGACGACCGGAACACGCGCGCGAGGGCCCACCCGGCATAGTCGTCGATGTCGGTGGCGAAGCGCAGTTCCGCGCCCGGACGCATCACGCGCGCCAGCGCGGCCAGGTTCTCGTCCGACACGAAGCGCCGCTTGCGCTGCCGCCGCTTGGGCCACGGGTCGGGATACAGCAGGTAGATCCGGTCGATGCTGCCCGGCTTGAGGGCGGGAAGCAGTTGGGTCGAGTCCTCGTCCCAGATCCGGATATTGGCGAGTCCCTCCTCGGCCGCCACGCCCAGAAGCTTCGCGACGCCGTTCACGAACGGCTCGACGCCGATGAAGCCCACCTCCGGATGGGAGCGGGCCTGGTGGGCGAGATGCTCGCCGCCCCCGAACCCGCTCTCGAGCCAGATCTCGGCCGGCGGATTTGGGAACAGGCTCCGCG
Source organism: Enterovirga sp. (assembly GCA_028290385.1). Taxonomy (GTDB): domain Bacteria; phylum Pseudomonadota; class Alphaproteobacteria; order Rhizobiales; family Beijerinckiaceae; genus Enterovirga. Next base: position 781 of record JAQGJZ010000232.1, on the reverse strand, counting down.
GATCGAGCGTGGCGCCCGTTTCGGGAAGGGGCACCCGGAGCTCGGGCAGAAGCTGCGCGATGCGCTCAGCCTGCCCCGCCCGGAGCGCCTTACCTTTTCGCCGCCCGAAGAAGGAGCCGGGCGCCTCCGGCCCGGCTGTCATGGTCAGCCGGGATTAGGAAAGAGCCGAACGGAGTTCGGCAGCGAGATCGGTCCGCTCCCAGGAGAAGCCGCCCTCCGCATCCGGGCTGCGGCCGAAATGACCGTACGCTGAGGTGCGCGCGTAGATCGGCTTGTTCAGGTCCAGGTGCGAGCGGATGCCGCGCGGCGACAGGTCCACCATCTCCATCAGGACGGACTCGAGCTTCGCCGGATCAACCTGGCCCCCGGTCAGGTCGGCGTAGATCGAGAGCGGCTTGGCAACGCCGATCGCATAGGAGAGCTGGATCGTGCAGCGATCCGCCAGCCCGGCTTCGACGACGTTCTTGGCCAGGTAGCGCGCCGCATAAGCGGCCGAGCGGTCGACCTTGGTGGGATCCTTGCCCGAGAAGGCGCCGCCGCCATGCGGGGCCGCACCGCCGTAGGTATCCACGATGATCTTGCGCCCGGTGAGGCCGCAATCGCCATCCGGGCCGCCGATCACGAACTTGCCCGTGGGGTTCACGTGCCAAACGGTGTCGCGCGTGATCCAGCCTTCCGGCAGGGCGCTGCGAATGTACGGCTCGACGATCCGGCGCACGTCCTCGGACGTGAGGTCGGGATCGAGATGCTGGGTCGAGAGCACGAGCTGCGTCACGCCGAC
>JAQGJZ010000220.1 GCA_028290385.1 Enterovirga sp. | reverse complement strand
CCTCGAGCCGCGCCGCTCCCGTTGCCACGAGCTCCAGGCCGAGGGGGTAGAGCCGGTGCTCCTCGCCGAGCACGCGCGCCGCGAGTTCGTCCTCCGTGTCGCCGGGCAGGACCGGCACGGCTGCCTGCGCCACGATCGGGCCGGAATCGAGCTCCGGCACGACGAAATGGACAGTGCAGCCGTGGATGCGGACGCCGGCCTCGAGCGCTTGGCGATGCGGGTGCAGGCCCTTGAACGACGGCAGCAGCGAGGGGTGGATGTTCAGCATCCGCCCGAGCCGCGCCTCGACAAAGGAATCGCTGAGGATCCGCATGAAGCCGGCAAGGCAGATCAGCTCGATTCCGGCCTCGTCGAAGACGCGCCCGACCTCCGCGTCGAAGCTCGCGCGGTCGGGGAACAGCTTGTGGTCGACCACAGCCGTGCGGATGCCTTCCGCCTCGGCTCGGGCGAGGCCGCCCGCACCCGGCCGGTTCGACAGCACCAGCGCGATCTCGGCCGGAAACTCGGGGGCCTTCGCCGCCTCGATCAGCGAGGCCATGTTTGACCCGCGCCCGGAGATCAGAATTCCGACGCGCGTCTTCCCGTCCGCCCCCATCAGAGGGCCAGCTTGCCCGAATAGGTGACCCGCTCGGCGTCGGCGCCGGTCACCCGGCCCAATCTGAGCGGATGCTCGCCTGCCGCCCGGAGCGCCGCGGCGACCGCCTCGGCATCCGCTTCGGCCACGACCACCACCATGCCGATGCCGCAGTTGAAGGTGCGCAGCATCTCGGTGTCGGCGATACCGCCCGCCTTGGCGAGCCAGCCGAAGACCGGGGGAGGTGTTATGGCCCCGAGATCGAGTTCGACGCCGAGCCCGTCCGGCAGCACGCGCGGGATGTTGTCCGGGAAGCCGCCGCCGGTGATGTGTGCGAGCGCCTTGATGGCGGCGCCGGCCTTCAGGGCCGCGAGCAGGGGCTTCACGTAGATGCGGGTCGGCTCGAGAAGAGCATCGCCGAGCGTCTGTCCGGGTGCGAACGGGGCCGGATCGCTCCAGGACAGGCCCGCCCTCTCGACGACCCGCCGGACGAGCGAGAACCCGTTGGAATGCACCCCGGAGGAGGGGAGCCCGAGAAGCACGTCGCCCTCGGCGACGCCGCGCGGCAGCAGCGTGCCGCGCTCGGCGGCCCCAACCGCGAAGCCCGCTAGGTCGTAATCCGCCTCGGCGTAGAGGCCCGGCATCTCGGCCGTTTCCCCGCCGATCAGCGCGCAGCCCGCCTGCCGGCAGCCCTCGGCGATGCCGCGCACGATGTCGACGCCGGCCTTCGGGTCCAGCCTTCCGGTCGCGTAATAATCGAGGAACAGCAGCGGCTCGGCGCCCTGGACGACGAGGTCGTTCACGCACATCGCCACGAGGTCGATGCCGATCGTGTCGTGCCGCCCGGTCTCGATCGCGATCTTCACCTTCGTGCCGACGCCGTCATTGGCCGCGACGAGGATCGGGTCGGTGAACCCGGCCGCCTTCAGGTCGAACAGGCCGCCGAAGCCGCCGATCTCCGCATCGGCACCGGGCCGGCGCGTCGAGCGCACGAGGGGCTTGATGGCGTCCACCATCGCGTTTCCGGCATCGATGTCTACGCCCGCTTGGGCATAGGTCAGGCCGGAGCCGGCCGGCTGTGTTTTTGGGTCGCTCATGCGGTCTTGGACTGAAGCTGGCCGGGCAGTAAGGGTCCAGCGGACCCGACGCAAGCGCGGACGCTCGGGACAATACGCCCGAGAGAGACCATTCGGTCGCGATGACCATCCCGAACCTGATCACCATTCTTCGCCTGATCCTCGTCCCCGTCGTGGTGGTCATGATCAACCAGGGTCACTGGGCGGCGGCCTTCGGGCTGTTTGCACTCGCCGGGGTGTCTGACGCCGTGGACGGCTTCATCGCGCGCCGGTTCAACATGCGGACCGAGTTCGGCGCCTATATCGATCCGCTCGCCGACAAGGCGCTCCTCGTCTCCATCTACGTCACGCTGTCCGTCGTGAACGTGCTGCCAGGCTGGATCGCGATCGTCGTGGTTTCACGCGACCTGATGATTCTGGCCGCCATCCTGGTTTCGCGCCTGATGGAGCGCCCGATGGAGATCCGCCCGCTCCTGGTGAGCAAGCTCAACACGGCCGCACAGATCGCTTTTGCCGGGCTGGTGCTCGCCATGATGGCGTTTCTGCCGCCCACCAACGCCATGATGGAAGCCGGGATGTGGGTCGTCGCGACCCTGACGGTCGTGTCCGGAATCGCCTATCTCACCCGCTGGCTCCGCCACATGGCGGGCCCCTGAGCGGAGCGGGGCGCGCAAACCGGCACAAAACCCGCTAAAGGGGCCGCAGGGCAAGCGCAGGTTCTATCGCCGATGCAACGGCAGGTCCTTTATCCTTTCGCGGGCGTCGCTCTCCTGCTGCTCGGCCTTTACGTGCTGAGGGATGTGCTCCTCCCGTTCGTGGTCGGAGCGGCGCTCGCCTACCTGCTCGACCCGCTGGCTGACCGCCTGCAGCGGTTCGGGCTGGGCCGGCTCGGCGCCACCATCCTGATTCTCACGCTGTTCGTCCTGGTCCTCGGGCTCGTCCTGATCATCGCCGTCCCGATCGCCGTGCAGCAGGTGGTCAAGTTCGCCGAGCAGGTCCCGGGCTACGTGGCCAGGCTGCAGGCGCTGCTCGCCGAGCATGGCGGGCCCATCCTGCGGGAATTCGGCGGTGAGGAGGCCCTCGGGCAGATCCAGCGCTCGCTCGGCGACCTGGTGGGGCAGGGCGCGAACTGGGTGACCACGTTCGTGCGCTCGATCTGGAGCGGCTCGCAGGCTGTGATCGGGGTGTTGTCGATCTTCGTCGTGACGCCCGTCGTCGCGTTCTACCTGCTGGTCGACTGGGACCGGATGATCGCCACGATCGACGGCTGGGTGCCGCCCCGCAACCGCCCGACCGTTCGCCGGCTCGGGCACGAGATGGACGGTGCGGTTTCCGGCTTTGTCCGCGGGCAGACCGCGGTCTGCATCTTCCTCGGCGTGTTCTATGCGACGGGGCTCGCCCTTGTCGGGCTCAATTTCGGCATCCTGATCGGCCTGTTCGCCGGGCTGATCAGCTTCATCCCCTATGTCGGGTCGCTCACCGGTCTCTTGCTGTCGGTCGGCGTCGCCCTGGTGCAGTTCCTGCCGGATTGGAGCATGGTTCTGGCGACCATCGGCGTGTTCTTCGTGGGCCAGTTCATCGAGGGAAACATCCTGTCCCCGAAGCTCGTCGGCGCTTCCGCCGGGCTGCATCCGGTCTGGGTCATGTTCGCCCTGCTGGCATTCGGCTCGCTGTTCGGCTTCCTCGGCCTGCTGCTCGCGGTGCCCGTGGCGGCGATGATCGGGGTTCTCACCCGGTTCGCGATCGAGCGCTATCAGGAGAGCCCGCTCTTTCTCGATGGCGACCCGAAGGTGGGTCCGCCCGAGACCACCCTCCTGCCCGTCTCGAAGAAGGCGGAGGTCTGAGGCATGCGCCAGCTCGTCCTGGACCTGCCCGTCGAAGCGCGGTTCGGAGCGGACGACTTCCTGGTCAGCCCCTCGAACGAGGCCGCCTATTCCCGCGTCGAGCGCTGGCCGGATTGGCCGAGCCCGCTTCTCCACCTGCGCGGGCCGGCCGGGAGCGGCAAGAGCCACCTCGCTTCGATCTGGGCGGAGCGGGCGCAAGCCGTATCGCTGGCCGCCGCGAGCGTGACCGACGAGGTCGTGGCCGCCCTGACCGATCCCCCGGCGCTGCTGGTCGAGGATCTGGACCGGGGACCCCTGGCGGAAGGCGCGCTCTTCCACCTGGTCAACATCGCGCGGGAGCGCGGGCTGCCCTTCCTGTTCACCAGCGCCGAAGCCGTCGATCGGTGCGGGATCCGCACGGCGGATCTGCTCTCCAGGCTGCGGCTGGCGCCGACCGTCGAGATCGACCCGCCGGACGACGCGCTGCTCAGGGCCGTCCTGGTGAAGCTCTTCGTGGACCGCCAGCTCGTCGTGGATACCAGCGTCGTCGAGTTCATCGCGACGCGGATCGAGCGATCGCTTGCCCGAGCCGCCGAGGTCGTCGCCGCGCTCGATCGCGAGGCCTTGAGCCGTGGCCGCCGCATCACCCGGCCGATCGCGGGGGCGCTGATTTCGGCTGACGAGCCGGCTCACGACAGCCTCGAGCCGTGACGGATCATCACAGCTCGGTCATAAATCGGTCCTAAGGCGGAGAAGATGGCAGCACGACGCAGACGACCTTCGCAGGCGGTCCAGACCGGCGAGGCGCCGCTTGCGTCGGATGCCGAGCTTTCCCCGGCCTCCAGCGAGGCCGCGACGGACGGCGCCGGAGCGAATGCGGCGGCCGGCTCCCCGCCGGCCGCGAGAGCGCGGGCCGTGAGGCCGGCAAGCGCGAGCGGCAGCGACACGCCCCCGCCCGAGGCCGAGGTCGTCGCCCTCGCGCTGCGCGAGCCGGCACCGCGGGTTCAGGCCGATACGAGCCGGGACGAAGGGGAAGCCCTCCGCCAGGTGCCCGAGCGCTTCGTCAACCGCGAATTGTCGTGGCTACAATTCAACCGCCGCGTGCTCGAGGAAGCCTCGAACCGCAACCACCCGCTGCTCGAGCAGTTGCGCTTTCTGTCGATCTCCGCGAACAATTTCGACGAGTTCTTCATGGTCCGCGTTGCGGGCCTGCGCGGGCAGGTCCGGACGGGGGTCGCCGTCACGTCGCAGGACGGACTGTCTCCGGTCGAGCAGCTCGCGCGTATCACGGCCGCGGCCTCGTCGCTGGCGGCGGATCAGCAGCGCCGCTGGGCGCAGCTGAGGGCCGAGCTCCTCGACCACGGCATTGCGCTGATCGATGGCGACACCATCAACGAGCGCGAGCGCGCCTGGCTCGAGGAGCACTACCTCAGCCATGTGTTCCCGGTCCTGACCCCGCTCGCGGTCGACCCGGCCCACCCGTTCCCGTTTATTCCGAACTTCGGCTTCTCGATCGCCCTGAAGCTCTCGCGCAAGCTCGACGGGCGGGCGCTCAATGCGCTGATCCGCCTCCCGGCGAAGATCGACCGCTTCGTCAGGCTGCCCGATTTCGAGGGCGGCGGGACGTGCCGCTTCATCGCCCTGGAGGAGCTTGTCGGCCTGTTCACCGGGCAGCTCTTCCCCGGCTACACGGTCGAGGGCCGCGGCGCGTTCCGGGTCCTGCGCGATTCCGACCTCGAAGTGGAGGAGGAGGCCGAAGACCTCGTGCGCCTCTTCGAGACGGCCCTGAAGCGCCGTCGGCGCGGCAGCGTGATCCGGCTCGAGGTCGAGGCCGCCATGCCGGACGACCTCGCCCACTTCGTGGCCGGCGAGCTCGACGCGGCCCCGGAGGAGGTTTTTGTGGTCGAGGGCATGCTGGCCCTGAACGAGCTCTCACAGCTCGTCGGGCTCGATCGCCCCGAACTGAAGTTCAAGCCCTACAATCCGCGCTTTCCGGAGCGCATCCGCGAGCATGGCGGCGATTGCTTTGCGGCCATCAAGCTGAAGGACATCGTCGTCCACCACCCCTACGAATCCTTCGACGCCGTCGTGCAGTTTCTGCAACAGGCGGCGCGCGACCCGAACGTCGTGGCGATCCGGCAGACGCTGTACCGGACCTCCTCGGACAGCCCGATCGTCCGGGTGCTGGCCGAGGCCGCCGAGGCTGGAAAGTCCGTTACCGCGCTGGTCGAGCTGAAGGCGCGGTTTGACGAGGAGGCGAATATCCGCTGGGCGCGCGACCTCGAGCGTGCCAGCGCGCAAGTCGTGTTCGGCTTCGTCGAGCTGAAGACCCACGCCAAGCTCTCGATGGTCGTGCGGCGCGAGGGCGGGCAGCTCGTGACCTATTGCCACGTCGGGACCGGCAACTACCATCCGATCACCGCCCGCATCTACACGGACCTGTCCTTCTTCACGGCCGATCCGGCGATCGGGCGGGACGTGAATCGCATCTTCAACTTCATCACGGGCTATGCCGAGCCGGACGAGCTCGAGCTTATGGCGGTCTCACCCGTGAACCTGCGCAAGCGGCTGCTCCGGCGCATCGAGGAGGAGACCGCACACGCCAAGGCCGGCCGCCCGGCCGCGATCTGGGCGAAGTGCAACTCGCTGGTCGATCCGACGATGATCGACGCGCTGTACGACGCGAGCCAGGCGGGGGTGCAGATCGACCTGATCGTGCGCGGAATCTGCTGCCTGCGCCCGGGCATCCCCGGGCTTTCCGAGAACATCCGCGTGAAATCGATCGTGGGCCGGTTCCTGGAGCACAGCCGCATCTACGCGTTCGGGAACGGGCATGGGCTGCCGCACCCGAGGGCCCACATCTACATTTCTTCGGCGGACCTCATGACCCGCAATCTGGACCGGCGGGTCGAGGCCCTGCTGCCGATTACGAACACCACCGTGCACCAGCAGATCCTCGATCAGATCATGCTGGCCAACCTGCTGGACAACGAGCAGAGCTGGACCGTATTGCCCACCGGCGCGAGCGAGCGGGTCCAGCTTCGGCCGGGCGAGGAACCCTTCAACGCTCACAAATATTTCATGACCAACCCGAGCCTCTCCGGTCGTGGCAAGGCTCAGAAGACCTCGAGCCCGCGGTCGCTTGCAAAGCGTGGACGCCCTCCTGCCCCATAGTGTTCAGCTCGGCTCTCCGGGCCGCATCCCCGGCCGCGAGCCGATCGCCATCATCGATATCGGGTCGAATTCCGTTCGCCTCGTCATCTATGAGGGGCCTGGCCGCTCGCCGACGCCGCTCTACAACGAAAAGCTCTTCTGCGGGCTCGGTCGCGACATCGCGACCACGGGCCGGCTGTCCGAGGAGGCGGTGGAGCGCGCCATCGCGGCCCTCGCACGCTACCGCGTGCTGTGCGGCACGGCGAAGGTCCGCAACGTGCGGGTGCTCGCCACCGCCGCCGCCCGCATGGCCGAGAACGGCCCCGCCTTTCTGGAAGCGGCGCAGGAGGCCTGCGGGTATCCGATCGAGCTGCTGACCGGCGAGCGGGAGGCGATGCTGTCCGCCGAGGGCGTGATCTCCGGCCTTTACGAGCCGGACGGTGTCGTCGGGGATCTCGGCGGCGGCTCGCTGGAGATCGTCGATGTGCGGGACGACAGGGCAGGGGCCGGCATCACGCTGCCGCTCGGCGGTCTGGTTCTGCGCGACATGGCCGGCAACTCGCCCAAGGCTGCGGCGAAGATCGCCAGGGCCGAGCTCGCCAAGGCGCCGCAGTTGCAAGGCCTGCCCGGCCGCGTCTTCTACGCGGTGGGCGGGACCTGGCGCGCGCTCGCCCGCCTGCAAATGATCGAGCGCGACTACCCGCTGCACGTGATGCACGGCTACGAGTTTGAGCTGAGGCGCGGCGGTTCCCAGCGCATGGTGGAACGGGCGAGCCCGGCTGCACTCGCCTCCGTCTCTGAGGCTCGGCGCCCGCTCCTCGTCTACGGGGCGATCGTGCTCGACGAGATCGTCCGGGTGGGCGAGCCGGCGGGCGTCACCACGTCTGCGCTGGGCGTGCGCGAGGGGCTCCTGTTCGAGGATCTCTCCCTGGAGCAGCGTAAGCTCGATCCGCTCATCACGGCGGCCGCCGAGCTGAACGAGCTCCGCGCCCGCGCACCCGAACACGGCCGCGAGCTCTGCGCTTGGACCGACGGCTTCGTCGGCAGCCTGGCCCTGAAGGAGACGAAGTACGAGCGGCGGCTCCGCCATGCGGCGTGCCTCCTGTCGGATACGGGCTGGCGCGCCCATCCCGATTACCGCGGCATCCAGAGCCTCGCGATGATCGCGCACGCGTCACTGCACGGCGTCGACCATCCCGGACGGGCGTTTCTCGGCCTGGCGGTCTATTTCCGCCACGAGGGCGTTGCGGTGGATGCCGCGACCACGCACTTGGTCGGCCTTGCCGGCGAACGGCTCGGGCACCTCGCGCGGCTGTCCGCCGCCCTGTTCCGTGTCGCTTATCCGATCACGGTCGCGATGGCGGGCGTTCTGCCGCGGACGCCGCTCACCGCCCGCAACGGCCGCATCGAGCTCGAGCTGCCGGCGGAGCTGGCCGCGCTCGCGAGCGAGCGTCTGTCCAACCGCCTGCGGGCGCTCGGCAAGCTCCTCAACCTCGAGACCGCCATCCGGACGGCCTGATCGCCTCAGCCGAGGCGGGGGGTGACGACGACCGCGCCGCCCTCGATCGCGAGCCCGATCTCGCCCGCCTTGAGGGCGAGCGCTTTCTCGCCGAACAGCCGGCGACGCCACCCGCGCAGCGCCGGGACATCGGCCTCGTTGTCCTCGGCGATCGCCTCCAGATCGTCGACCGTCGCCAGCATCTTCGGGGCGACCCGCTCGTTTTCGGCAACGGCACGCAGCAGCACCTTGAGCAACTCGACCGTCGCCCCGGTGCTGCCGCCGCGCGATCTGCCGCGGGACGGGACGGGGACGCTGGCCGGGTCACGGGCGAGCCCGCGCTCCACGGCGGCCAGGATCTCGGCGGCCGTGCGCGAGCGTTCGAACCCGTTGGGGATCGACCGGAGCCGCCCCAGCGCCTCGATGCTGCGGGGACCGGACACCGCGATGTCGATCAAAGCCTCGTCCTTCAGGATCCGGCTGCGGGGGACGTCCCGTGTCTGCGCCTCGCGTTCGCGCCAGGCCGCGATCTCCATGAGAACCGCGATCTCGCGCGCTTTGCGCATCCGGCCGGAGAGCCGGGTCCAGGCCTTTTCGGGGTCGTTGCGGTAGGTATCCGGGGACGTGAGGATCGCCATCTCGTCCTCGACCCAGTCGGCGCGCCCGCTGCCCTCGAGCTCGGCCGTCAGCCGCTCGTAGATGGTCACGAGGTGGGTGACGTCGGAGAGCGCATACGCGAGTTGGGCCTCGCTGAGCGGGCGGCGGGACCAGTCGGTGAAGCGGGACGATTTATCGATGCGAGCCTTCGCGAGGTCGTTCGCGAGCTGCTCGTACGACACCGAATCGCCGTAGCCCGCGACCATCGCGGCCACCTGCGTGTCGAAGAGTGGCGCCGGGATCAGCTCGCCCATGGTCCAGACGATCTCGAGATCCTGCCGGGCGGAATGGAAGACCTTCACGACGGCGGCGTTCGCCATCAGGTCGAAGAAGGGCTGCAGGTCGAGCCCTGGCGCGAGCGGGTCGACCAGCACGCCGTCGATCCCGGGCCCAGCCATCTGGATCAGGCAGAGTTTCGAAAAATACGTGCTCTCTCGCATGAACTCCGTATCGACGGTGACGAACGGGGCCGAGGCGAAGCGGGAGCAGGCGGAAGCGAGAGCTTCCGTCGTCGTGATCAAGTCCATGACCGCGCTATAGCGGAGAGCTCATGACTTCGCGACGCCAAGTTGACGTCCTTGTGAGATCTTTCGGCTCAGGCGAGCGCCCGCCCGAGCCAGGCGAAGCGCGATTTCAGCTCGCGTCCGGTCTTGGTCTCGCCCGCAATCGCGGTCTCGATGTCGCGGGTCCGCAGGTTCACCGCCCCCGGTGCCCGGCCGAGGACGACCATCGTGGCGGCGGTGCAGAGGACCAGGATGAGTGTTCGCCGAAGGGGCATTCGCACCGTCTCAATTCGTGACGAGCGCTTCAGCTAGCCCCGGGATTCTCAACGAGACCCTTACGATTTGAGTTATTTTGTGCAGCGCACAATCAGGGTTAATGGGTAAGGATCCGGCAGAAGTTCATCCCGGCCCGCTGGAACCTTTCGGCGGGCGAGCCCGGACCGGGCGCGCGCTTGACAAGCCCAAGGGCCCATGAATGGTGCGCGGCTTCCCGAGGAACCGTTATGCACCGTTATCGCAGCCATACCTGCGGCGCCCTCCGCCCGTCCGACATCGGTCAGACCGTGCGCCTCTCCGGCTGGTGCCATCGCATCCGCGACCATGGCGGGGTGCTCTTCATCGACCTGCGCGACCATTACGGCATCACGCAATGCGTGGTGGATCCCGATTCCCCGGCCTTCGGTCCGGCGAACGAGGTACGGTCCGAGTGGGTGGTGCGCGTCGACGGACGCGTGCGCCAGCGCCCCGACGGGACGGCCAACGACGAGCTGCCCACCGGCCAGATCGAGCTCTACGTGACGGAGCTGGAGGTGCTCGGGCCTGCGGCCGAGCTGCCGCTGCCCGTCTTCGGCGAGCAGGAATATCCGGAGGACATCCGGCTGCGGTATCGGTTCCTCGACCTGCGCCGGGAGAAGCTGCACCAGAACATGATGCGGCGCACGCAGGTCGTTTCGACGATGCGGCGGCGCATGGGCGAGGCGGGCTTCTTTGAGTTCCAGACCCCGATCCTAACCGCGTCCTCGCCGGAAGGCGCGCGCGACTTCCTCGTCCCGTCGCGCCTGCATCCGGGCAAGTTCTACGCGCTCCCGCAGGCACCGCAGCAATACAAGCAGCTGCTGATGATGTCGGGCTTCGACCGCTATTTTCAGATCGCGCCCTGCTTCCGCGACGAGGATCCGCGGGCTGACCGCTTCTACGGCGAGTTCTACCAGCTCGACCTGGAGATGAGCTTCGTCGAGCAGGAGGACGTGCTCGGCACCATGGAGCCGGTGCTGCGCGGCGTGTTCGAGGAGTTCGCCGACGGCAAGCCCGTCACCGGCGAGTTCCCGCGCATTCCCTATGCCGAGTCGATGCTGAAATACGGCTCCGACAAGCCGGACCTGCGCAACCCGCTCGTCATTGCGGACGTGACGGAGGAGTTCGGCGACGAGAGCGTCACCTTCAACGCGTTCAAGAACGTCATTAAGGCGGGCGGCGTTGTGCGGGCGATTCCGGCACCGGGCGCCGGGGCGCAGCCGCGCTCCTTCTTCGACAAGCTGAACGATTGGGCGCGCTCAGAAGGCGCGGCCGGGCTCGGCTACATCATCCTCGCCGACGATGACGAGAAGGTCGTCGGCCGCGGCCCGATCGCGAAGTTCGTGCCGGAGGACGTGCTGGCGCGAATCTGCACGCGGGCCGGGGTCGGCGCGGGTGACGCGGTGTTCTTCGCGGCCGGCGAAGAGGCCAAGGCGGTGTCGCTTGCCGGCAAGGCCCGGCTGCGCGTCGGCGATGAGCTCGATCTCGTGGACCGCAACCAATTCGCGCTCGCCTGGATCACCGACTTCCCGTTCTACGAGTGGGACGAGGAGAACAAGAAGGTCGAGTTCGCCCACAATCCGTTCTCGATGCCGCAGGGCGGGATGGAGGCGCTCCAGACGAAGGAGCCGCTGACCCTCAAAGCCTTCCAGTACGACCTCGTCTGCAACGGCTACGAGATCGCGTCGGGCGGCATCCGCAACCAGCTGCCGGACGTCATGGTGAAGGCGTTCGAGATCGCGGGCTATACGCGCCAGGACGTCGAGGAGCGTTTCGGCGGCCTGTACCGGGCGTTCCAGTACGGGGCGCCGCCGCATGGCGGCATGGCGGCCGGCGTGGACCGGATCGTCATGCTCGTGTGCGGCGCCAAGAACCTGCGCGAGGTCGCGCTGTTCCCGATGAACCAGCAGGCGGAAGACCTGCTCATGGGCGCGCCGACCGAGCCCACGCCGAAGCAGCTTCGGGAGATCCACATCCGGCTCAACCTGCCCCAGAAGTCGTGAGATGGCGGACGCGCCCTCCCTGTCCCGTGGGCGTTCCGTTCCCGACGATGTGACCGTCTGCGTCACGAGCTGCGGGCGTGCCGACCTTCTGGGCCGGACGCTCGATTCGTTCCGGCACCATAACGGGCCGGGACGGCTGCTCATCTCCGAGGATTCGGGCGACGCGGAGATGATCGCCTGGCTCCGCAGAACCTATCCGGATGCCACCATCCTGTCCGGGCCGGAGCGCCTCGGCATGATGGGGTCGGTCGATCGCCTCTATGCGGCGGTCGAGACGCCCTTCATCTTCCACCTGGAGGACGACTGGGAAACGGGGGCGCCTGTCGATTTCGCGGCCGCGAAGCGGGTGCTCGAGTCGCGGCCGCAAGTCTCCGTCGTGTGCATGCGGGCCTTTTCGGAGCTGAAGCCGCGCCACCGGGCGAGCGCGCGAGGCTTCACGGAAGCCGGATGCGAGTTCCGCCTGATGCAGCCGGACGTTCATCCGGAATGGTACGGCTACACGGCCAATCCCGGCCTGCTCCGCAAAGCGTTCTGGGAGCCGTTCCGCCCGATCAGCCGCTGGACGCATGACGGCTTCTCGGCCCACGTGAAGGCGGAGGGGTTCGAGGTCGCCTTTATGCTGCCGGGCGTCGCGCGCCACATCGGCGGCGGTCGCCACGTGGTCGATCCTTTCCAGCCCCGGACCTCGGACAAGAGCCGGCTGTCGCGGATGCGCAAAAAGGCCAAGACCTGGCTGGCCGAGCGCATCCGGGCCGTCACGGGCAAGCTCCGGGGCTGAGTACAGCTCCGGCGGCCAGCCGGCCGTGGGCCGTCTAGGGTTTGCGGCCTCGGCCGCTCGATAGCAGGCGGGCCATCCGCTCGATCGCAGCCCGGTCGTCATCGGTCTGGCCTGTCAGAAGGCGCCGCCAGAGGAATCCGGCGAAGAGCTCCGTCACCACCTCGATGTCCGCGGGCTCGACCTCGCCCCGCATCGCTGCCCGGCCGAGCACGGCCCGGACCGGCTCGGTCCAGGGCGGCATGAACCGCTCCCACAGCACGACCAGCGCCGCCTCGCCCGCCTGAGCTTCGGCGACGAGGCCCCGCACCGCCTCGCCCGCCGGCGAGCTGCGCCATGCCGCCAGCATCCCCCGGCCGATCGTGGACAGATCCCCCGCCAGGCTGCCTGTGTCGGTGGCCTCGATCCGGGCGGCCCGTTCCGCCGAATGGACGGCGAGCAGCAGGTCGGAGCGCGTCGGCCACCATCGGTAGATGGTCGGCTTGCCGGCTCCCGCGCGCCGCGCAACCTCGTCCACCGAAAACCCGCGGTAACCGCACTCGGCCAGAACCTCTCGGGCGGCTGCGAGGATGGCGGCCTCCGCAGCCGGATTCCGCCTCGCTCCGATCGACCGTCGTCCCTCGCGCCGTTCCAATCGCATCCCCTTCGTAACGACACTATCCGTTTTGATCGACGGCGACAACGAAACGGGACGTTTCCATAGGTCGGTTCAACGCTACGGGGCGTTCTGATGGCCAGCCCGGTCGGGCCGTTTGGGCTGGCCGGGCATCCGCATCTCGGGGGAGGTTGGGTCCGCAGCGCACCGGTATGTGCGGCGGCGGATTGCGCGGCCGGCCCGGTGCGTTCATCAGTGCGGGGGTGCCGGGATCAGGCAGGCCGGTGCGGAAGGCCGCGCGGCCTCGGACGCCAGGCCGGCGGAGGTGAACGATGGCGGACGTTTCGGAGGACTTGCGGTCGGGTGCTCTTTTCTACCACCGCCATCCGAGGCCCGGGAAAATCGAGATCCAGGCGACGAAGCCGCTTGGTAACCAGCGCGACCTCGCGCTCGCCTACACGCCTGGGGTCGCGGCTGCCTGCGAGGCGATCGCGGCGGATCCGACCGAGGCGGCCAACCTGACCGCCCGGCAGAACCTGGTCGCGGTCGTGTCCAACGGCACGGCGGTGCTCGGGCTCGGGAATATCGGACCGCTCGCCTCGAAGCCCGTGATGGAGGGCAAGGCGGTCCTTTTCAAGAAATTCGCCGGCATCGACGTGTTCGACATCGAGGT
>JAQGJZ010000179.1 GCA_028290385.1 Enterovirga sp. | reverse complement strand
GACCCAAGGCGGTCGTGGTCTGCCCCGGCGGGGGGCCAGCCCGTTTACGATGAGGGTCGCAATGTCCGTGCCGGCCGCCTCGGCCGTGTCGCCGCCCGTCGCGGCCGCGCTCCACACCATGCCGAGGACAAGGCCAGCGACGCGCTCCGGATCGAGCGCGCGCACCTCGCCGCGCCGCATGCCGGCCGCGAGGGCTGCCGCGAAACAGGCTTCGATCCGCGCCCGGCGCTCGCGGACGATGCGGCGCCGCGACCGGTCGGCCGTTGCCGCGTCCGCGATTGGGAGCGGCACCATGTGATGACGGACCATGGGCAGAAGCTCGCGCACCAGAACCGCGATCTGCTTCTGAATGCCGAGCTCGGGATCGAGGGCTCGCTGCAGCCGCGCCTCGAGCGCGTCCAGCGCCTCGCCGAAGGCGGCCGCGAACAGCGCATCCTTGCTCGGGTAGTAGCGATACAGGGTCGGCTTGCCGACCGCGGCGGCCTCGGCGATCTCGTCCATCGAGGCGCCCCGGAAGCCGCGCGACGCAAAGATCCGGCCGGCAGCACCGAGGATGCGGCCGCGTCTTTCCTCGCGCCACCGCTCTTCGACGACTGCGTACATCTGAGGCTTTCCGGAAGCGATGACTTCATAGAACTTGCGAGTTCTATTGTCGAGTCGCTCCCGTCGTCGCGCCCCCCTGTCGCAGCGGCAGGGTTTTCAGCCCTTCACGACCACCTTCGTGCCGACCCGGACGCGGCTATACAGATCGGCCACGTCGCGGTTCGTCATCCGGATGCACCCGGACGAAACGGCGGAGCCGATCGTGTCTTCCTCGTTCGAGCCGTGGATGCGGTAGAGGCTGGAGCCGAGGTAAAGCGCCCGCGCCCCGAGCGGGTTGTCCTGCCCGCCCGGCATGAAGCGCGGCAGGTCCGGCCGGCGCTTCAGCATCTGGGCCGGCGGACGCCAGGAGGGCCACTCCTTCTTCATGGTCACGGTCTTGACCCCCGACCACGAGAAGCCCTGGCGCCCGACCCCGACCCCGTAGCGAAGGGCCTGCCCGCCGGGCAGCACGTAATAAAGCCGGCGCTCGCTCGTGTGGACGACGATCGTGCCCGGCTTCTCGCCCCCCGTGTAGCGCACGGTCTGGCGCGGGATCGCCTGCTGCCGGAATTCGTTGAAGAAGTCGGCGAGCGGCCCGGTATCGAGAAAGGCGCGCGCGGGCGAAGCCGCACCGGTGACGAGACAGGCTGCCAGCAGGGCAGCGATCACAGACCGCATCGGCAATCTGCTCCTTGTGCAAGGGATTGGAAGGGCGGCGAGGCTGGCCAAACGCGCCCCGCGGGTCAAGATGCGGCAAGCTGTCCCGTGCGGAGGCCCGCTCAGGCCCGCGCGCCTTGCATCATGGCCGCGGCGCCCGCCCGCAGAAAGGCGAGGTCGCTGCCGACCGAGATGAACGGATAGCCGCGCCGGGCGAAATCGGCGGCGCGCTCGCCGCTCGGGGCGTAGATGCCCGCGATCTTGCCGGCGGCCTTGGCGCGCGCCAGCGCATGATCGATGGCGCTGTTCACCTCGGCCCCGTTCGGATCCAGGGCCGCGCCGCGCGACAGCCCGATCGACAGGTCGGACGGCCCGATGAAGATGGCGTCGATCCCGTCCACCGCGAGGATGTCGTCCACCCGGTCCAGCGCCTCGCGGGTCTCGATCATCGCGAAGGTGCGCAGGAAGCTGTTCGCGGTGCGGAAATACTCGGCCGATTGCAGCCCGCTGAGGGTCAGGGCCGGGTGCGGGCCCCAGCTGCGCTCGCCCTGCGGCGGGAACTTCGCGAAGGCTGCGAAGCGGCCCGCATCCTCGACCGTGTTGATCATGGGCGCGATGATGCCGGCGGCGCCGGCGTCGAGCAGGCGGGAGGCGGTCGCGAACTCGCCGACCGGAATGCGCGGGATGCAGGGCTTGCCGGCCGCCGCGACCAGCGGGATCGCCCGGGTCGCGGTCAGGAAGTCGATGACGCCGTGCTGCATGTCGAGCACCACGGCGTCGATCCCGGTTTCCCGGGCCAGGTAGCCCGGGATCGCAGGCTCGGCCAATCCGCACCAGGCCGTGAAGATGGGCTTGCCGGCCGCGAGAGCGTGCGCGAGCGCCTGGACGGGTGACGTCATCAGGATCCTCCCCAGTCCCGCCTTGTGGCCGGGATCAGACCCTTCGCAGACAGCGCCCCGGCCCCCGAGTCAAGCGGCCCGCCGGGTCAGCGCCCGGCCTGGATCTCGGCGATGGCCTGGGAGAGCAGCTCGTCGAGCTTCGCCCGGATCTCGGGCTCGGAGACGGCATGGCCGTTCCCTTCGAGGTCGGCCTTCACCTTGCGGATCACGTCGCCGTCGCCGGCTTCCTCGAAATCCGCCATCACGACCGACTTCGCGTAATCGTCAGCCTCGGCTCCCGACTTGCCGAGCCGGCCCGCGACCCACTGGCCGAGCAGCTTGTTGCGGCGGGCCGTGGCCTTGAACCGCAGCTCCTCGTCATGCGCGAACTTCTTCTCGAACCCGTCGCGCCGATCGTCGAACTGAGCCATGCGGGGGTAACCTCCATGCTTGAGCGTCCCCCGGTATATGCGGCTCCGGCCACGCTTCCGCCAGCCTTGGATAAGTCGCTTTCGGTCACCATACAGGAAGGGAGAGGCGCCACGCGTTGTGCGCCGCCCGTTGATCGTCTAGATTCCGGCCCCGCGGGTGGCCGGTCGATCACCTGTTGTCGTCGACCGCCCGCGCGCAGCCGCGGACCGAACGTCCCGTCAGGAGCCCCGGCCCCAATGGATTTCCTCAAACCACGGTATACGCCCATGAACCGCCGCCGTCGCATTTACGAGGGCAAGGCGAAGGTCCTCTACGAGGGTCCTGAGCCGGGCACGCTGATCCAGCACTTCAAGGACGATGCCACCGCGTTCAATGCCAAGAAGCACGAGGTGATCGACGGCAAGGGGGTCCTGAACAACCGCATTTCGGAATACGTGTTCCAGCACCTCAACGATATCGGGGTGCCGACCCATTTCATTCGCCGGCTCAACATGCGCGAGCAGCTGATCCGCGAGGTCGAGATCATCCCGCTCGAGGTCGTTGTGCGCAACGTGGCGGCCGGCTCGCTCGCGACCCGGCTCGGCCTCGAGGAAGGCACGCAGCTCCCGCGCTCGATCATCGAGTTCTATTACAAGAATGACGCGCTCAACGACCCCATGGTGTCGGAAGAGCACATCACGGCCTTCGGCTGGGCGACCCCGCAGGAGATCGACGACATCATGGCGCTCGCCATCCGGGTGAACGACTTCCTGTCCGGGCTCTTCCTCGGCGTCGGCATCCGGCTCGTCGACTTCAAGATGGAGGCCGGCCGCCTCTGGGAAGGCGACATGATGCGGATCGTCGTGGCCGACGAGATCTCCCCCGATTCCTGCCGCCTTTGGGACATCAAGAGCCAGGACAAGCTCGACAAGGACCGCGTCCGGCGCGACCTCGGCGGCCTCATCGAGGCTTATTCGGAGGTGGCCCGCCGGCTCGGCATCCTCGGCGAGAACGAGAACATCCAGGCGACCGGCCCGCGGCTGGTGCAGTAGCACCCGCCCCTCCGCCGCCCTCGCGATCAAGCCCGGCTCCGGCCGGGCTTTTTTGTGGGCGCTAGCGGCGCCCGAACAGCCGCTCGATGTCGGCGAGCTTCAGCTCGACATAGGTCGGGCGGCCATGGTTGCACTGGCCGGAGAGCGGCGTCGCCTCCATCTGGCGCAGCAGCGCGTTCATCTCCGGCGGCGACAGCCGGCGACCCGCCCGGATCGAGCCGTGGCACGTCATGCGCGACAGGATCGCGTCGAGCCGGTCCGAGATCGGCGCGGTGCCCGGGCCGCCCTCCGTCAGGGCGTCCGC
>JAQGJZ010000151.1 GCA_028290385.1 Enterovirga sp. | reverse complement strand
GAGAACGGTGCGGCGGGAGAGTGTCATGGGCGGGTTCCGGATGGCGGTGTCATCTAGGGTCGGCCAGCCCGCGACGGAATAGCCGGGGGGTTAGTCGCGAGGCCAGGATGTCGGAGGCCTCGCCACTTCGTGTAAGGAGGGCGCAACCCGTACGGCATAGGATCCGGCCGGGATCCGCGATGCACGCACCCAAGCCCTCACAGCCGCGCCTTTGTGCGGGCGCCCCCGAGGTCCCGGCTCATGATGCGGAATTTGTCCGCGCTCGGGGACACGGCGCTGCTGGCGCCAGCCTCCCTTGCCTTGCTGCTTTACCTCCTCGCCATCCGGCGCTGGGTGGAGGCGCGCGCCTTCCTGGCCGCGCTTGCGCTCGGGCTCGGGACGACGCTGCTGTCCAAGCTGCTCCTGAGGGCCTGCGGCGGCGCGATCGACCTCGTGGACCTCAACTCGCCGAGCGGTCATGCGAGCTTCGCCACCCTGTTCTATGGCTCACTTGCCATGATGCTCGGCTGGGGCCGCTCGCGCGGAACGGCGATCCTGCTCGGGGCCGCTACGACGCTCCTGCTGCTGGCGGTCGGGGCTAGCCGCCCCCTTCAGGGCGCGCATAGCTGGGAAGAGGTCGTCGTCGGCTGGGCCATCGGCATCGGCGGGCTGGCCGTGTTCTGGACACTGCGTCGGCGCGCGGAGCATCCGCCCCTCTCCGCCGTTCCGGTCGTGTTCGGCCTCGCGCTCGCATTGCTGCTGCTCGGCGGCCGACACTTCACCCCCGAGCATTACATCGCCCGGATCGCCCGCGCCGCGAGTTCCTCGCTGGATATCTGTCGCACCCCGGCCGTCACGGAGCTGAAGCCGGGGCCCCCGACGATGCTCCGCTGACAGGTTGCGCCGGGCTCGACCGGTTGCGAGTGTCCCGGCTCCGAATCGCGGGCCCAACACGGAGGACTGGATGCGACGGCGACGGCAGACCAGGATTGTCGCGACGCTCGGGCCGGCTTCGTCGGATCCCGAGATCATCGGGCGGCTGTTCGTCGCCGGTGCGGACGTTTTCCGCATCAACATGAGCCATACCAGCCACGAGCGCATGCGCGAGCTCGTGCGCATCATCCGGGCCGCCGAGGTGCATTTCGGGCGCCCGATCGCGATCCTGGCGGACCTGCAGGGCCCAAAGCTCAGGCTCGGCGCCTTTGAGGGCGGGAAGGCGGCGCTCGACGCGGAGAACAGCTTCACGCTGGACCTGAACGAGGCGCCCGGCGACGCCACGCGCGTCAGGCTGCCCCATCCCGAAATCCTGCAGGCGCTGCGGGTCGGCGACACGCTCCTCCTCGACGACGGCAAGGTGCGGCTCGTCGCGACGGAGGTCGCCCGCGACCATGCGGTCACGAGCGTGGTCGTCGGCGGCATGGTGTCGGACCGCAAGGGCGTCTCGGTGCCGGACACCACCATCCCGGTCTCGGCCATGACCGCGAAGGACCGGTCCGATCTCGAGGCGGCGCTCGATGCGGGCGCCGACTGGATCGCGGTGTCCTTTGTGCAGCGGCCGGAGGACATCGCCGAGGTGAAGAAGGTCGCGCGCGGCCGCGCCGGCGTGATGGCGAAGATCGAGAAGCCCCAGGCCGTGTCCCGCCTGGACGAGATCATGGACTTTGCCGATGCGATCATGGTGGCGCGGGGCGATCTCGGCGTCGAGATGCCGCTCGAGAGCGTCCCGGGCACGCAGAAGCGCATCACGCGCCTGTGCCGCAAGTGGGGCAAGCCCGTCGTGGTCGCGACCCAGATGCTCGAATCGATGATCTCGAGCCCTGTGCCGACGCGCGCGGAGGTGTCGGACGTGGCGACGGCGATCTTCGAAGGCGCCGACGCCGTGATGCTGTCCGCCGAAAGCGCTGCCGGGAAGTACCCGGTGGAGGCGGTCGCCACGATGAGCCGCATCGCCGAAGAGGTCGAGCGCGACTCGACCTACCGCAGCGTGATCGCGAACCAGCGCTCCGCCCCCGAACCGACGGGCGCCGACGCGATCGCGGCCGCGGCGCGCGAGATGGCGGAATATCTCGAGATGGCCGCCATCGTCTGCGGCACCTCGTCCGGCGCCACCGCGCTGCGGGTCGCCCGGGAACGCCCGAAGCCGCCCGTGATCGCCGTCTCGCCGAACATCGCGACCGCGCGGCGTCTCGCGCTCGTCTGGGGCGTGCACGCGATGGTGATGCCAGAATCCAAAAACCTCGACGACTTCGTCAACCACGCGATGGCGCTCGCGGTCGAGGAAACCTTCGCCGGTCCCGGCGAGCGCATCATCCTCGTTGCGGGCGTGCCGCTCGGGACCCCCGGGGCGACCAACATGATCAGGATCGCCCGAACGGCGACCCGGTAGTGAGCCGGCAGAACCGTTCATCCTGCGGACAGGCGGTCGTTGACGTGAGTGCCCCGAGCCGCGTTTAGTCGGCCCGGGGAGCGGATCCATCACAGGAAAGGTTTGTCGAATGAGGCGAATTTTGATGGCCATGGCAGCCGCCATGGCGCTGTTCTTCGCGGCACCGCTGGCGACCGGTCCGGCGCAGGCCGCCGAGGCGGCCCAGGCGGTCGCGGGCGTTCCGGCGAGCGTCAAGGAAGGCGCGGCCGTCACGGCGGAATACGCGCAATGGGGCCGCCACCGCCATTACCGGCGCCACTACTACCGGCCGCGGGCCTATTATCACCGCCGCCATTACCGTCCGCGGTCCTATTACCGGCCATATCGCCATTACCGGCACTACGGCTACCGCCGGCACCGCTGGTAAGAACGCACAAGAGGGCGGCCATCGAGAGAGGCCGCCCTTTCTCATAGGAACCCGGCGTCGCCTGCGTCCGTTCTGACCGCGCCGAAGTCCCTCCGAGGCCGAGGCGCGAGCGAACGCCAGGTCCTATGAAAGACACCAGCCGCACCCACGGACCCATCACATCCGCTGCCGCGACCGCGGCTCTGGCGCTCTTTCTGTCGGCCGCCTTCGGGCGGCGGCCGCCCGCGGGTGCGAAACCCGACTACGTCCACGACGCGACCGGCGGCACCTCGGATTCCGATCCGCACGGCGCTGCGCGCGAGCCCAGCCGGGGCCGCGCGGCCGCCCAGCCTCAGGAGATTCCCGCCCGTGGCTGGTGGGACATCATGTGGCGCGTCTTTGGCGAGATCGACGACGACCGCATCCTGGCCGTCGCGGCCGGGGTCACGTTCTACGGCCTTCTCGCGCTGTTCCCGGCCATCGGCGCCTTTGTCTCCCTGTACGGGTTGGTTGCCGACCCGGCCACGATTTCCGAGCACCTGAGCGCCCTGGGCGGCCTCCTGCCGGGCGGTGCGCTCGACGTGATCGGCGAACAGATCAAGCGCATCACGACCGGCGACGAGACCGCGCTCGGCTT
>JAQGJZ010000130.1 GCA_028290385.1 Enterovirga sp. | reverse complement strand
ACGCGCGAAGTGGCACTCGGCCAGCCCCGCCTCGTCCCGGTTCGAGGGAGGCACGACGGAGCGGCAGATCTCCGCCGCCTCGGGACAGCGTGGGTGGAAGCGGCAGCCCGGCGGGATCGCGGTTGGGCTCGGGATCGCTCCGCCGAGGCGGAGTTCGGGGATGCCAGCCCGCGGCGCGACCGTCATCGCAGAGCCGAGCAGCACGCGCGTATACGGGTGCCGGGGGTCGCGCATCAGGCGCTCGGCGGCATCCATCTCGACGATGCGGCCGAGATACATGACGGCCACCTTGGTGGCCATGTGCTCCACCACGGACAGGTTGTGGCTGACCAGGACATAGGTCAGGCCGAACTCCTTCCGGAGATCCAGCAGCAGGTTCAGGATCTGCGACTGCACCGACACGTCGAGGGCCGAGGTCGGCTCGTCGCAGATCAGCACCTGCGGCCGCAGCGCCAGCGCACGGGCGATGACAACCCGCTGGCGCTGCCCGCCCGAAAGCTGGCCCGGGAATGCGTCGAAGATGCGCGACGGCAGGCCGACGACGTCGAGCAATTCCTGCGCGCGGCGCCTGCGCTCGTCCTTGGTCCCGATGCCGTGGATCCGGAGCGGCTGCGCCACGATGGACCCGATCTGCCGGCGCGGGTTCAGGGACGAGAACGGATCCTGGAAGACGAACTGCACGCGCCGCGAGATCTCGTTGCGCGGCTGGTCCGAGATCGGTTGTCCGTCGAGCAGGATCTCTCCGGCGGTCGGGCGGAGCATCCCGAGCATCAGCTTGGACAAGGTCGTCTTGCCGGAGCCCGACTCGCCGACGATGCCCAAAACCTCGCCTTTTTCGACCGTCAGCGAGACGCCGTCGACCGCCCGCAGGTAGGTCCGCGCGAACAGGCCGGACCGGAGCGTGAACGTCTTCTCGACGCCGTTGAGGCTGAAGACCGGGGGTGTCACAGGCGCCGCGCTCATCGGCCGGCTCCCGTTGTCGCCAGGGTGGGTTGACGCGTCCCGACGGGCGGCAGGATGCAGCGATAAGGGTGATCCCCGCCGCGCGCGTCGAGCGCGACGTCCTTGCTGCACGCATCCTGGGCGTAGTCGCAACGCTCCCGGAAGCGGCAGCCATGCAGTTCGCCGACGAGGGACGGAACCGTACCGCGAATGGACGGCAGGTGCTCCATCCGGTGCCGCTGCGGATCCGGCAGGCAGGCCAGAAGGCCCTGCGTGTACGGATGCAGCGGGCGGGCGAAGACCTGGTCGACATCGCCGGTCTCGACGACCTGGCCGGCGTACATGACCGCGACCTTGTCCGCGATCCGCGAGACGATGCCGAGATCGTGCGTGATCAGGATCATGCCCATGCCGAATTCGCGCTGCAGGTCGACCAGCAGGCGGAGCAACTCGGCCTGGATGGTGACGTCGAGCGCGGTGGTCGGCTCGTCGGCCAGGATCAGGTCCGGTCCGCACATGAGCGCCATCGCGATCATCACGCGCTGGCGCAGGCCGCCGGACAGCTCGTGCGGATATTGCGAGAGCCGCTGCGCCGGATTTGCGATGCCGACTTTATCGAGAAGGTGGATCGCCCGGGCCCGGGCTTCGGCGCGCGTCCCCTTGCCGTGCTGGCGGAACACCGATGTGAGCTGGTCGCCGATCGTGAAGACCGGGTTCAGCGAGGTCATCGGCTCCTGGAAGATCATGGCGATCCGGTCGCCGCGCAATTCCCGCGCGCCCTGCGAGCCGGGGCTCAACAGGTCCTGCCCAGCAAAGCTCAGGCGGGTGGCGGTCCGCTTGGCGCGCTTCGGCAGCAGGTCCATCAGGGCGAGGGCGGTGAGCGACTTGCCGCACCCGGACTCGCCGACGATGCACAGCGTTTCACCGCGGTTGAGGCCGAAACTGATCCGCTGCACGGCATGCAAAGGGCCGGCGGCGGTCGCAATCTCGACGCTGAGATCTTGGACGTCGAGCAACATGGTCAGTTCCTGGCCTCGGGCGCACTCACGTCACGGAGGCCGTCACCCACGAGGTTGATGGCGAGCACGAGCGAGAACAGGAGCGCACCTGGAATCGTGATCAGCCACGGGTCGAACAGGATGTAGGCCTTGCCCTCGGCGAGCATCAGCCCCCAGGAGGGGAGGGGTGGCGGCACGCCCAGGCCAAGGAAGGACAGCGCGGCCTCGAGCACGATCGCCTGCGCGATTTCGAGCGTCGCCACGACCGTCAGCGGAGCCGCGATGTTGGGCAAAATCTCGTCGCGGATGATCTGCCACCGGGACGCGCCCTGGACGCGCGCCGCCATGACGAAATCGAGATCACGGATCTGCTGCGTCGCTGAACGGACCACGAGCGCGTAGCGGTCCCAGAGCAGCAGCCCGAGAACGGTGATCACGACCGTGAACGAGGACCCGAACAGCGCGACGACCGCGAGAGCCACCAGGATCACGGGCATGGCGAGCCGGGCCGTGATGATGAACGTGATGACTGTGTCCACGCGGCCGCCGAAATATCCCGCCGTGACACCGAGGGCCGTGCCGATCACGCCCGATACGAGCGCGGTCACGATGCCGATGACGAGCGAAATCCGCGCCCCATAGAGCAGGCGGGACAGGTAATCGCGGCCGAGATGGTCGGTCCCGAGCGGATGCTCCCACGAGCCCCCTTCCATCCAGAAGGGCGGGATGGTGCGGGCGAGCAGGTCCTGCTCGTAAGGATCATGGGGCGCCAGCAACGGCGCCAGGAGGGCGATCGCGACGATCAGCACCAGGATGGTGCTGCCGATGATCAGGCCGGTATGGGTGAGCCAGCGGCGCCGGACGGCCCGCCGTACGGCGAGCGCCGAAGCCTCGCTGCTAAGCGCCTGCTGCATTGGTCAACCGCATGCGGGGATCGAGCCACGCGTTGAGGACGTCCGCCGCGAAGGTCAGGACGACGTAGATGAGGGAGAAGCACAGGACGAGCGCCTGCACGGTCGGAAGGTCGCTGCGCAGGATCGATTCCCAGGCGAGCCGGCCTGCCCCGTTCAGGGCGAAGACGCTCTCGACCACGACCGACCCGGCCAGCATGAGGCCGAACTGGGCAGCCGCAACGCTGACCACCGGGATCACAGCGTTGCGGAGCGCGTATTTGAACAGCACCTTGCGGGGCGAGATGCCCATGGCGCGAGCCGTGCGGATGTAGTCCGTCTCGAGCGCCGCGATCATGCCGGAGCGCGTCAGGCGCATGATGGCCGGTGCCGCGAAATAGCCGAGCACGATCGTCGGCATCACGAAATGCTGCCACGTCTCGGAGCCGGAGGTCGGCAGGATCGGCCAGATCACGCTGAACATGATCACCAGCAGAAGCGCGAACCAGAAGGCCGGCATCGCCTGGCCGACCACGGCGAACACGAGCGCCAGCCGATCGATGATGGTGTTCTGGTAGCGGGCGGCGGCGATGCCGAGCGGAACCGCGAGACACAGCGCGAAGGTGATCGAGGTCGCGCCCAGGATCATGGTCGTCCCGAGCCGGCCGAGCAGGATGTTCGCGACCGGCTGGTCGAAATACAGGCTGTAGCCGAGATTGCCCTGGAGGGCGCCGCCGAGCCAGCCCAGGAACTGGAGGAGGATGGGCCGGTCAAACCCATAGGCCTCGCGGATCCGCGCGGCATCGGCCGCCGTGCCCGCCTCGCCGGCGAGCCGCACCGCGGGATCGCCCGCCGCGAAGACCAGCATGAAGGCCACGAACGAGACGACGACCATGAGGAGGCTCGCCGCGCCGAGGCGGCGGAGTGTGTATCTCAGCACC
>JAQGJZ010000087.1 GCA_028290385.1 Enterovirga sp. | reverse complement strand
CGGCCGGCAAGGAAACGCTGCCGCTTCGCTACGTGCTCGATCACCGCGCCGGTCTGCCATATCTGACCGAGCGGCTGCCGCGCGGGTCGGCCTATAACGCGCGCGTAATGGCCGATGCCATCGCCCGACAGGCGCCGATCATCCCCCCTGGCACCGATCCGCAGTACCACGTGATGACGCAGGGTTATATCCTGGGTGAGGTCGTCCGCCGTGTCTCCGGCCGAACCCTCGGCGAGTTCCTGCGGGAGGAGGTGGCCGGCCCGTTCGCGATCGACTACGCAATTGGCCTGCCGCAAGCGGACGATGCTCGCTGCGCGACCTTCTACCTGCCCCCGGACAACCGTCTGCTCGCCGCCGTCCGCGCGGGTGATACGCCTGAGGGCGTGTTCTGGGCCGAACTAGACGCAGACGAAGACTTTAACTCGCCCGCATGGCGCCGCGCCGAGATCCCATCGGCCAATGGTCACGGCAACCCGCGCGCCATTGCCCGCCTTTATGGGGCGCTGGCCTGCGGCGGCGTGCTGGAAGGCCGGCAAATGATCGACGCAGACGCGCTCGACCGGATGATCACCGAGCAGCACTATTTGCCCGAAGTGCTGGTTGGCCGCCATTATCATCAGGCGCTTGGCGTCGTGCTCAATTCACCCCCCATATCCTACATGGGGCCGAACCCGCGATCGTTCGGGCATCAGGGCGCGGGCGGTGCGCACGGGTTCGGCGATCCGGACGCCCGGCTGGGCTTCGCCTACGCGCCGTCGACGTTCAAGAGCGACCCGTCCGTTCCGACGCGCGCGCGCCTGATCGACGCTGCCTTCGCGGCGCTGGGCTGATGGGAACACGGCGCGTCGCTTTGGTGCTGGGGGCAACCGGCGACATTGGCGGCGCCGTTGCCCGCGCACTGGCCGGCGACGGCGTCGACATCGTGCTGTCGGGTCGCGATACGGCGGGGCTGCACGCGCTGGCGGCAACGATCGAAGGCAGTTCTGTCCTTCCTCTCAGCGCCGATCTTACGGAGGACGGCGCGGCCGCCAAGCTGGTCGCTGATGCCGCCGCCGCGTTCGGCAGGATCGACATTCTCGTCACCGCCGCCGCCCAGTTTCGGCCGGGGACGATGCTCGATCTCTCCGCGACAGATTGGACGGAGGGCTTCGCGGCGATGTTCTTCGGTGCTGTGCAGGCGGTGCAGGCCGCCTGGCCGCACCTCGCCGCCACGCGCGGGCACGCGATCCTTGTCTCGGGCGTGTTCGCAATCCGCCCTTCTGCGCGCTCCGCGCTGCCCAGCGCGATCGCAGCCGCCCTGCTTAATTTCGCCAAGTCGAGCGCCGAACTCGGCCTTCGCGACGGCGTTTCGGTCAACTGCGTGCTGCCCGGTCCAGTCGCGGGACGGCGGTTGGACGAGCAGCTCGTCCGCTTCGGCGCGGCGCGAGGGCTGGACCCCGTGGCTGCCGCGCAAGCCTATGCCGCGCAATTTGGGATCGATCGCATCGGTGCACCAGCCGACGTCGCCAAGGCGGTTCGGTTCCTCGTTTCCGAGGATGCGGCGCAGATCCGCGGCGCATCCCTGGTGATCGACGGCGGGATCACGCGGGCAATGTAGCGTTCGGTCACGGGCACCGGCCGTCACCTGAGGTGCCGATGATCGGCTGCGGTCGACCGCCGAAATCGGGATCGGCCTGGAAGCGGCCGTTGGGCCCGCCGGAATGCTTCCGGGCAGCACCGACGCACCCGGCCCTGCCGACCGGGCGCCACCGGACGGGCGCTAGTGCCGCTTTGGCGCGGCGCGGCTGCTAACTTGCGCGGAGCCGACATCGCGCACCGGATCGGGGCGCCAAAGGATCTGTGTCGAACTTCAGGCGAGCGCCGGCTGGCGGCTAAGGGGCGGAGCCACGTTCGGATCGCGGAGGCCCAGAATACGTCGTGCGTTTCCGCCCAGTATCTTGGCCTGGTCCTCCTCGGACAAGCCTATTTCATGGAATAGCCTCAGCGCGTCGGCCGGGCTCCAGCAGGGATAGTCGCTGCCGTACATGACATGATCGACGCCATAATATTCGATGGCAAACTTGATCCCTGCCATGTGTGGCGAGACGGTATCGGTGTACATCCGCTTGATATAGGTGCTGGGCGGGTGCGGCAACTTGGCACCCTTGCCGTTCTTGTCCATACGACCGGACTGGTACGGCAGCGCGCCGCCGGTATGGGACATAACAACCTTCAGGTTCGGGTGGCGCTCCATCACACCGGAGAAAATCAGCCGGGCCGCGGCCACGCTCACCTCTATCACCCGGCCGAGGCTCAGGTGCAGCGCGCCGTTATAACCTTCCAGCATGTCGGCGAAGATCGCATCCGTAGGATGCAGGAACAGCGGCACACCGAGAGCCTCCGCTCGGTCGTAGAAGGGCTCGAGACGGGCCGCATCGATGTGGGGATCGTCTCCGACGCTGCCGGGCAAGTTGACGCCCATCAGCCCAAGCTCGCAGATCGCGTGATCGAGCACTTCAAGCGCAACATTGGTGTCGACGAGCGGAACCGCCGCGCTCGCCCAAAGCCGTCCCGGGTAGCGGCGCTGCGCATCGGCCATCGCCTCGTTCCAGAGCGTGGCGGCGATGCGACCATCCTCTGCCGGCATGTCGGAAAAGCCAATCGAGAGCGGACCGATGGAGCAGACCACGTCGACCTCGTAGCCGAGCCCGTCCATGTGGGCGAGTTGATCGTCCAGCTCGAACCAATCGGGGCCCAGGTCGAACAGCGGCGGCTCGCCCGCGCGGCGCCAGTAAGTGTACCCGCCCCGAGAGTTGGGCGCGGCGCGCGGGTAGGCCTCGCGCATGGACAGCCATTCGAACACCGAACGCGGCCACCAATGAAAGTGCGAGTCGATGATGCGCATGACGGCTTCCCCTGCTCTCGGCGGTAGGCTCGGATACTATTGTATACTATATCACAGCGGAGGGGCAGCCTCAAGGTCGGCGGCCTCGATCCAGTCCCGCAACGCCACCGGCTGACTGCCGCCGGCTACCCGAGCCTGCGCAAGGAGCCGCGCGATCCGCTCCGCCGCAATGCCGTTAGCCGAGGCCAGTCTTCCGGCCTTCGCGATCAGTTCGGGCCAGCCAAGCGCTTTGCTCCCGGCCGGCGACAGGTCTTCCGCCTCGATGCTGCCGCCATCTGCATATTCTATTCGGACTTTCCCGGCCCAGAACTCCGGATAAAGTTCGGTCAGCCGCGCATCCGCGGCTACGGTCACGCGTGCAGCGAAGCCGTCGAGGGCCGGATCCTGTGGAATGTTGTGGCGTGCCACGTCGTAGAGCGCGTCCGGTGCGTGCTCCGCCAGGGCCATCTGCCACGCCACCGCGGTCATCGACTCGATACGGCTGCGCGGTCGCCCGGTGCTGCCGACCATGGCCAGATACTGCATGGGTACTGCGACCGCGATACGCGCCACGGGCCGGTCGGGATGAACCCGGCGTAGCGACCGAAACGTCTCGATTGCGGCATAGCCCTGCCGCGAAGTCGGGAAAGTCTTACAATCGATCGTGTCGAGTGCCACCGCGCGCTCCAGTACTGTGGCATCCAGCGACACGCCAGCTTGCTCGGCCCAGCGCTGCACCGCCGTGTCGCCCGCATCCAGGCCGGCCGCGGCCGCATCCGCCGCGACGAGCCCGTCCACCGCAGCGCACCCGAGTGCCAGCCAGCGGGGTGCGCTCCGGTCCAGCACCGAGTTCGTCCGGGCGATCGCGAGGCGCAGGGCGCGCGCGCGCCCGGCAGCATCAAGGCCGCGGATGCTCGCCGCAGTCGCTGCCGCGGCGACCGGCGCAGCGAGGTAAGTCGGCCAGATGCCGCGATACAGGATCGAGGCGCCGCCGAACGCCCCGGCGAACGCGATCGCGGTGCGGTAGCCGGCGGCGATCCCCGCCAGCAGGGCATCGCCATCCGCTTGCACCCTCGCGGCGGTTACCAGTGCGGTGGGCACGACAACCGCACCCGCCGTGACACAGCCGGAGATGTGGATGTCGTCGATCTCGGTAGCGCGGATCGCCGCGACAAGCCGCCGTACGAGCGCATGCTCGCCACCGTCGCCGATCGCCGCGAGAGGCACTGATTCGGGTAGCCGCAGGCCGATCAGGGCCGCCACCATAGTGTCGAACAGCCGCTGGCGGGCGAACTCCGCCGTCCCGGCTGGAAGATGCCCGCCGGCCGGAACGGCTCCGGCCAGGAGCGCAAGTGCGTCGGCGGCGGTCAGGATGCGACAATCCGCCGTCCGGTGTCCCCACCGATCTCTACCATCGCCGTGGCAAGGTCCAGTGCACCGGAAGTCACTACACGGAGCGCCAGCAGACCACCCTTCACCAGCACCGCAGCACTGCCGGGCACGATTGCCGGAGCCTCTTCCAGATCGAGGCCGATGCCTGATCCGAGGCCGTAAGACAGCGCAGCTTCCTTATCCTCGGCGCCGAGCACGGCGAGCCCCGCCTCGGCGACGTCCCCGCCCCGCGCACCGGCACCGGCACAGGCAATCATCGCGTCCAGCGCGCGGTTCGCCGTGCCGGCCGCCGCGCCTGGGGTGGAACTGTGCGCCCAATAGCCGCTCTGATCGACCGCTACCCACAACCGCAACCGTTCCTGCCGCTCGCTGCCGAGCCTCTCGAACGGACGCAAGCCGCGCCCGGTCAGGTTGGCCAGGCAACGCCAGTCGCGCGCTCCGTGAAGCCGCGCCACCCGTTCGGCCGCGACCATCGCCTCAGCATTGCTGGCACCGCCATCATATGCATCCTGGCCCGCCTGCACAGCCGCCTCGGCAATGACGAGGGCGGCGCGCGCCGCGAGTATTTCGCGCGGGCGCTTGGCGGCGCGCATTGCCGAATATGCGTCGCCGGCCTCGACAAGCGTGTAGCCGCCGAGATGCTCATCCAGGTCGCGCAGGCCGCCTTTGCTCATCAGGTGCCGACCGATCACGCCGATGCGGCCGTGACTTACGCCGTTTTCGGATATGAGCGCCGCAATTCCCTTGCCGACGCTGCCCGGCACGGACCTGATATCATTCAGCCAGGTCTGCATCCGCTGGAAATAGAGTTCCCGGCCGCCGCCCGGGCTGAACATGGTGGGCTCGCCATCACGGCGAACCACCAGCCCCCCGGCCATCGGCCAGCCTGAGAGCCAGGCGAGATCACCATTACTGTGATAGCTTTGTGACCAGACGAGCAGCGCATCCAGGTCCTCCTGCGCCATCATCGCCTGAGCGGTACGGGTCCGTTCCTCGAACTCGTCCGAGGGCAACATGGAGCGGTCCCAGAAGGTGTAGCCGCGCTCCAGCACGGGGATCATCGAGATCACGGGCAGTGCTCCTGGAATTAGAGAATCGAGCCGAGCTCGCCCATTCGACTAGTCAGCGGCTGCGCCCCGTCGTCGGTGATGATGACTGGCTCGCCGCACATGAAGTAGCCGGTGTCGGGAATGTATTGATTGGGGTGCATCACGAATACCACGCCCTTAGCGATAACATGGCCGCTGAACGTGGCGATCTCGGGGTCCATGGATCCGAGCGACATGCTGTGGCCGCGCGTGCGCATGTAGGGCGGCACGGTGTACTTCTCGTACCCGGCGGCCGAGATCGGGGCGTTGATCGCGGCGACCACCTCCGAAACGGGTACGCCCGGCTTTGCCGCCTTCATGCCGGCGCGTAGCGCCTCGTCGAGCATCGCAAATTTCTCCAGCTGCAACGCGCTCGGCCTGCCGAACACCGCGGTGCGGCAGATCTGGATATATTCGCCCTCCACCGCGGGCGTAATCTCGCCCAGCAGGATGTCGCCCTCGGCGATCACCCGATTGGTCGGCATGTGCACCGAACGATTGTGTTGAGACGACGACATCAGCTGAAAATTGTCTTCGGCGCCCAGCGCGCGAATATATGTCTCGAGTTCACCAGCGACGTGGTGCTCCTTCATGCCGGGCCGGGCATTGGCGAGCAGCCAGTCATAGCCCCGCTCGGCGATGTCGACCGCCGCACGAGTGCAGTGGAGCGACCATGCGTCACGGATGCGGGAAAGGTCGCTGATGATCTGGTCGGCGTCGGCCACTTCTTGGCCGAGGGCGCCGGGCCAGCTCTCAAGCAGTTCCCGTGGCTGTTGCTGCCCGCCGGCAACGGCAGCCCTGGCGCGGCCGAGCTGCCGCTTCTCTATCTCGCCGACGATGGTCGCGACGAATTGGTCGGGCTCGACCGCGATCACCTCCTTGATGGCTGACCGTTCCTTTGCGCGCTCATCGTCCCAGCGCGGCGTGACAACCACGAAGGGATCTCCGTCGAGCGGCAGGATCACCGCGGTATGCGGCCCCATCTGCTTGAAGCCGGAGAGATACCAGGCCGGGTTCATGCCGACGAAGGAATGGCGACCATTGCCATAGGCGATGAGCAGTTCGTGCCCCGCCGCCCGCATCGCATCGCGCACCTTCTCCGCCCGCGCGGCATAGCACGCCACCCGCATCGGGTGGTCGGCCGAGAAATCCGGGGCCATCACATCGTCTCCTTCGCGCGTTTCGCGCCGCGTAGCCGCGCCGTTTCAGCGGCGTCGAGAATGAAGTCGTCGGTGATCGCGACGCCGTAGCTTTCCCGCGCCGCGGCCGCCGAGACATAGCCTTCGCGCACGTCGGTCAGGACGCGTTCGGGATCGCGCGCCAGGGGATCGCCCCAGCCGCCGCCACCCGCGGTGCGATAGATGATCTCAGCGCCGACACCGCTGGCGAAGCCCGGCCCACCGGGGGCGTGGAACTCCGCCTCATCGGGCGCCTTGACGATCGTCTCCGCAATTTTGCCCGGGCCGCCACCGGCCAGTCCCCACGGCGGACAGGAGCGGCGCCCACCGTCGGGACTCGAAGAGTTCCAGCGGCCCGCGACCAGCGACTTGGCATGGGTCT
>JAQGJZ010000082.1 GCA_028290385.1 Enterovirga sp. | reverse complement strand
ATAGTACCCAAAGCCCACAGATCCTGCGGGAAAACCGCGCGCCGGCCCTGCCCTTGGTGACGCTTCGCGACAGCGACGCTATAAGCAGCCCTCGCCCTTCCTTTGCGTTGACGCGACCCACCTTCGGACCGCACCATGCCGGCCTCGCTGCCCATCTCGATTCTGGATCTCGTCGTGATTGGCGTCGTGATCATTTCGGCACTGCTCGCAGCCGTGCGCGGCTTCACGCGGGAGGTTCTGGCGATCGTCGCCTGGGTGACGGCGGCCGCGGCCGCGTGGTTCCTGCACCCGCTCCTGTTGCCCAAGATCAAGGATCACATCGCCAATCCGACGGTCGCGCTCGTGGCGGCCATTGGAGCGATCTTCATCATCACCCTGCTGATCGTGTCGATCATCACGGTGAAGTTCTCCGATTTCGTCCTGGATTCGCGCATCGGCGCGCTCGACCGCACGCTTGGCTTCGTGTTCGGCGCCGCCCGCGGCCTTCTCATCTGCGTGATCGGCTGGGTGTTCCTCGCCTGGCTGGTGCAAGGAAAGATGCCCGACTGGGCAACGACGGCGCGCTCGCGGCCGATGCTCGAGAACACGGGCAACACCCTGCTCGGCATGCTGCCCGACCCGGACGGCCTCATGGCGCAGCTGAGAAAGCGGCGCGAAGAGGAGACCGGCACCCCGGCTCCTGATGCGGCAGCGCCCAACCGCGGCTGACGCGGCTCAGTTCGGCTCAGGTCCGGCCGGCCCATCACGGGCCAGAAAACGCCGGGAATCGCTCCGCCGCGCTGGAAACCCGGCGCGGTTGGCCCTACATGACCTCTTCACCGCTGCGAGAGGACGGGATCTTGCCCCCAGCGTCGCGCGCCGCGTCACACGACACCTTCGAGATCGATCTGGAATCCGACAGGCTGCACGAGGAGTGCGGCGTGTTTGGCATTTTCGGCCACCCGGATGCCGCTGCGATCACCGCGCTCGGCCTCCACGCACTTCAGCACCGAGGCCAGGAAGCCGCGGGCATCGTCTCCTATGACGGGCGCGTGTTCCACCTCGAGCGCAAGCTGGGCCTGGTCGGCGACAACTTCTCCGATCGAACCACCATCGAGCGCCTGCGCGGTCATGGGGCGATCGGCCATGTCCGCTATGCCACCACTGGCGAGACTGTGCTGCGAAACGTGCAGCCGCTTTTTGCCGAGGTTGAAGGCGGCGGCTTCGCGGTCGCGCATAACGGCAACCTGACCAACGGGATCTCGCTGCGCCGCCAGCTCATCCGCGATGGGGCGATTTGCCAGTCAACGACGGACACGGAGGTCGTCCTTCACCTCGTCGCCCGCAGCCGCAAGCCTTTCATCGTCGACCGCTTCGTCGATGCGCTGCGTGAGCTCGAGGGAGCGTATTCCTTCGTCGTCCTGTCGAACACGAAGATGATCGGCGCGCGCGACCCGCTCGGCATCCGCCCGCTCGTGCTCGGCGAGCTCGACGGCCGCTACATACTGGCCTCGGAAACCTGCGCGCTCGACATGATCGGCGCCCGCTTTGTGCGCGACGTCGAGAATGGCGAGGTCGTCGTCATCTCGGAGGAGGGCGTGCAATCGCTCCGGCCCTGGCCGAAGCAGCCGGCGCGGCCGGACATCTTCGAGTACATCTATTTCGCCCGCCCGGACTCGGTTGTGAACGGCCTGCCCGTCTACAACGTCCGCAAGGAGCTCGGGGCGGAGCTCGCCCGCGAAGCCCCCGCCGATGCGGATGTCGTCGTGCCGGTCCCGGATTCGGGCGTGCCGGCCGCGCTCGGTTTCGCGCAGACGAGCGGGATCCCGTACGAACTCGGCATCATCCGCAACCACTATGTCGGCCGGACTTTCATCGAGCCGACGCAGTCGGTGCGCGAGCTCGGCGTGCGTATGAAGCATTCCGCCAACCGCGCGGTGGTCGAGGGCAAGTCCATCGTGCTCGTCGACGACAGCCTGGTGCGCGGCACGACCTCGGTGAAGATCGTCCGCATGATGCGCGACGCCGGCGCCAAGGAGGTGCATTTCCGCATCTCCAGCCCGCCCATCACCCATCCCGACTTCTACGGCATCGATACGCCGGAGAAGGAGAAGCTGCTGGCCGCGACACACGACGTCGAAGGCATGCGGGCCTATATCGGGGCCGACAGCCTGGCCTTCCTGTCCGTCAACGGCATCTACCGTGCCATGGGCCACGAGCGCCGGGACCCCATCCGGCCGCAATTCACCGATCACTGCTTCACGGGCGATTATCCGACACCGCTCACGGACCTCGCCGTCGCCACGCCGAAGAAGCTCGCGATCCTCGCCGAAGCCGACTGAGCGCCGTTCCGAGACCATGGCTGAGAAGGAACTCGCCGGCCGCATCGCGGTCGTCACCGGCGCCTCGCGCGGCATCGGCCGCGCCGCGGCGCTCGCGCTCGCCGAGGCGGGCGCGCACGTCGTCGCGCTCGCCCGGACCCAGGGCGCGCTGGAAGAACTCGACGATGCGATTCGCGCCGCCGGGGGCTCGGCGACGCTTGTGCCCGTCGACCTCATGGATTTCGACGCGCTGGATCGGCTCGGCGCCGGGATCCACGAGCGCTGGGGCAAGCTCGACATCCTGTTCGGCAATGCCGGCATCCTCGGCGGGCTCGCCCCGCTCGGGCATTACGATCCCAAGACCTGGGACGGCACGATGGCCGTGAACGTCACGGCCAATTGGCGGCTGATTCGCTCGCTGGATCCGCTGCTCCGCCGGTCCGATGCGGGGCGCGCGATCTTCGTGTCGTCCGGCGCGGCGCATAAATGCACGGCGTATTGGGGCGTCTACTCGGTCTCCAAGGCCGCGGTCGAGGCGCTGGCCCGGACCTACGCGGCCGAGACCGTGACGACGCCCGTGAAGGTGATGCTGGTCAATCCCGGCCCACTCCGGACCCGTATGCGGGCTGCCGCGATGCCCGGCGAGGATCCCGAGACGCTGCGCACGCCGGAGGAGCTCGCGCCGCAGATCGTGCGGATCGCATCCCCGAGCTGGACCGAGACGGGAAAGATCTACGACTTCCCGCAGAACCGGCTGCTGACGCCGCAGATGCCGGCCTGAGCCGAAGAGGCCCGGGCCAGCCCCAGGCCTGGCTAGTCCCAGACCTTCTTCTTGCCCTCGAACGGGTTCGTGCCCGAGCGGAGCGACAGCCTGATCGGCACGCCCGGGAGATCGAAGGTCTCCCGCAGCCCGTTCACGAGGTAGCGCGTGTAGGATTTCGGCAGCGCGTCCAGCTGGTTTCCGAACAGCGCGAAATGCGGCGGGCGCGCCTTCACCTGCGTCATGTAGCGGATCTTGATGCGGCGGCCCGAGACGGCCGGCGGAGCATGCGCGGACAGCGCTTCGGCCAGCCAATCGTTCAGCCGCGCTGTCGAGACGCGGCGGCTCCAGACCTCCGCGGCCTGGACGACGGCCGCCATGAGTTTGTCGGTCCCCTGCCCGGCCAGTCCGGACAGCGGCACGACCGGCGCGCCGCGCACCTGCGGCAGGAGCCGCTCGGCATCCTCGCGCAATTCCTTGAGCAGCCCGGGCTTGTCGGCGACGAGGTCCCATTTGTTCAGGCCGATCACGAGGGCCCGCCCCTCGCTCTCGATCAGGTCCACGATGGTCAGGTCCTGCTTCTCGAACGGAATCGTCGCATCCAGCAGAACGACTACGACCTCCGCGAAGCGGATCGCCCGGAGCGCATCGGCGACGGACAGCTTCTCGAGCTTGTCCTCCACGCGGGCCCGTTTGCGCAGGCCTGCCGTGTCGAAGAGCCGAATCGGGTGGTCGCGCCATAGCCAGTCGACCGAGATGGTGTCCCGGGTGATCCCGGCTTCAGGGCCCGTCAGCAGGCGCTCGGATCCGATCATGCGGTTCACGAGCGTGGATTTTCCGGCATTCGGCCGGCCGACGATCGCCACCCGCAGCGGCTTGCCGGGGCCATCCTCGTCATCCTCGTCCTCGGCCTCGACGAAGGGCTCGAGCGCCTCGAGCAGATCGCCCATCCCCTCGCCGTGCTCGGCCGAGAGCGGCACGGGATCGCCGAGCCCGAGGCTGAACGCATCGTAGGCGCCCGCCAACCCACCCCGGCCCTCGGCCTTGTTGGCCAGGAGGATCACCGGCTTGCCGGAGCGGCGGACGAGGTCCGCGAAGCTCTGGTCGGCCGGCAGAATGCCCGCCCGGGCATCGACCAGGAAAAGAACGAGATCGGCCTCGTCGATCGCCGCCTCGGTCTGCTGCCGCATGCGGTCGGAGAGCGAGCCGGGCTCGGCCTCCTCGAGGCCGGCCGTATCGATGATTCGGAAGGTGAGGTGCCCGAGCTCCGCCTCGCCCTCGCGCCGGTCCCGGGTCACGCCCGGCCGGTCGTCCACCAGCGCGAGCTTCTGCCCGACGAGCCGGTTGAACAGCGTCGACTTGCCGACATTGGGCCGGCCGATGATCGCGACCGTCCGCATCGGCCTGCCTTTCTTACTGGGTTGTCTGGACGGCGCCGCCCGCAGCGAGCGCCGTGTAGATTTGCAGCCGCGAGCGCAGCCCCTGGGGGGTCTCGCGATCGCCGGCGATCTGGTCGAACCAGCGGCTCGCGCCGTCCGAATCGCCCCGCTTCAGGGCCGCGAGGCCAAGCATCTCGCGCGCCGTGTGCCGCCAGTTGCCCGTGGGGCTCGCAAGGCGCTCGAGGTCGGCCGTCGCCGTCTGTGCTTCGCTGCCCTCAAGCCGCAACATCGCCGCCCGCAGCCGCGCGAGGTCGCGCAGCGGTGCCTCGACCGCGTTGTCGTTGGCGATCGTGTCGAATGCCTTTGCACCGGCGGCGGCATCGCCCTTGCCGGCTTCTGCCGCGGCCCGGAGCCGGGCGAGGACACGGTAGCCACCTGAGGATTCCCCCGCGATGCCGGCCAGCGCCTTCTCGGCTTCGTCCGACTTACCGTCCCGTGCGAGGCGAAGCGCGGCGTCGTAGCGGACCGAGGCCGCTTCGGCGCGCTGCTGCTCGACATGCTGCCAGTAGCGCCAGCCCGCGACGCCGGCCACGACCAGAAAGGCCAGACCCACGATCAGCGCGCTGTAGCGCTTCCAGATCTCTGCGATGCGCTGGCGACGATACTCCTCGTCGACCTCGCGAATGAACTCGTCCATGTCCGTCTCGGGAGCGGGCTCGGGACCCGGAGCGGGGGTCGCTAACATACCGAGCCCCCGAAGGCGAGGCGTCGGCCGGGTCAGCCCGCTCGATACGGCCAGAATGCCCAGAGGGTGATGACCAGGCCGACCCAGATCGCCGCGATGGCGGCCGCCCCGGCAAGGCTTTTGGGACGACCCTCCCGCGCGCGGGCAGCGTCCCGGAAACTCGCCATGAGAGCGGGCGGTATCAGTCGCACCGCGAGCGCGATCCCGAGCGGCACGATGACAAGGTCGTCCAGGTAGCCGAGAACCGGGATGACATCCGGGATGAGATCGAGCGGGCTGAGCGCGTAACCGGCAACCGCGGCGGCAACGAGCTTCGCGTGCCAGGGAACGCGCGGATCGCGGGCTGCCAGCCACAGGGCGACGATGTCCCGCTTGAGGGTTTTTGCCCAGCTCTTGAGCCGGTTCAGCATGTGGGTCCCATCCGACAACAAGAACCCCGCCGTCCGAAGCCGGCGGGGTTCAAAGCGACGGTTGGACCACAAGGACCGCCGAACGCCAGCCTAACGGGCCTCGCGCCGCCGGGTTCCGTCGTATTTCGCGGCCCTGTTCGGTGGCGATTCTGCGCATCGCGGCGCGAGCGCGCCGCGATGACGCGAGCGCCGCTAACGATGTCGTCCCCTGCGTTCAAATGCTGCAGGCCGTACAAAAGGTACTTTCTAGGCCACCCGAGGCTTTTAACCCGACTTTAACCGCCGTTCTGCCTCCGCGCCCAGTGTCGCAGGCAAGAGATGATCGCCTGCTCTTGCTCGATCGGACTCTGCGGGCGTTTGTTCGACGGCGGACGGAAACGACCATAGGGCGCGGCCTGTCTGTGTGTGGCTGCCGAGACACAGACGTTTCGCTCAACCTTGCCTATACGTGACTCGTCAGTTTGCTTCATCGAGTGATGCACATGAAAAAGGTTCTTCTCGCGGGGGTTGCCCTCGTTGCGCTCGGCTCCGCCGCTGCTACGGCCGCGGATCTCCCGAGCCGTTCGGCTCCGCCGGTCTATGCGGCGCCGGTTCCCGTCTTCACCTGGACGGGCTTCTATGTCGGTGGTCAGGGCGGCGGCGTTGCCGGCGGCGACTTCGACTTCCGCAACAACACGGTCGCCGGCGGTCCGGTCACGGCGCGGGCTTCGGTCGGCGGCTTCGTCGCCGGTGGCCAGGTCGGCTACAACTGGCAGTGGGGCAACATCGTCGCCGGTATCGAAGGCGATGTGTTCTACTCGGATTACGGCAATCGCCTGAGCTTCGCGGGCCCCGGCTTCGGCGCGGGTTCGGTCTCGGCGCGGGCTGACGGCTTCTCGGCCAACGCCACCGGCCGCATCGGCTACGCGTTCGGCCGCACGCTTGTCTACGCGAAGGGCGGTTGGGCTTACCTCGACAGCGTCCGCTTCAGCGCAGCTGGCCTGGGCCTCGGCGCCGGTTCGGTCCGCACGGACATGGACGGCTGGACCGTCGGCGGCGGCATCGAGCACGCGATCATGGACAACGTGTCGCTCGGCATCGAGTACCGCTACACCCAGTACAACCCGAAGACGATCAACGTCGCGGCCGCTCCGGCGACCCTGCCGGTCCGTGTCGAGCTCGACTCGCACGCCGTGGTTGGCAAGCTGAACTGGAAGTTCAACTCGTTCCTGGGTCTCTGATACCAGCGTCGAGTCTTTGCCGGGGCAGCGATGCCCCGGCTGGGTTCCCGAGGGCCGTAGCAGCAATGCTACGGCCCTTTTGGTTTGAAGCGAGCGGACCCGGGATCTTCGCCCTCATCCGCATCGCTGACATCAGGTTGGCGGCTGGGTTTCGCTGAACGCGCCTCCCGGTTGATCGGGGCGCTTCACAGGGCATGAGGTCGCCCGCGCGTCCCGGAGAGAGCGGCGTCCCCGCGGTGGATCGACCCAGGTCAGACATGGAAACTTGGCGGCAGAGCGCGACCGAT
>JAQGJZ010000514.1 GCA_028290385.1 Enterovirga sp. | reverse complement strand
CCGCGACCTTCATCGACCCGCCGCAGGACGCGCCTGCCGACCTGCAGAGCTGGGGCAAGTTCGCGTCCGGCCGCCGCGTCGAGGCCATGGGCAGCGTCGAAGGGATGTCGAACGGTCGTCCGACCGGCATGAGGACGCCCTTCCGCGGGCAGCCGGTCCAGGGCCATTCGGGCATCAAGAAGCTGCCGGACGGCACCTTCCTCGTGCTCACCGACAACGGCGCCGGCGCCAAGGCGAACTCGCCCGACGCCATGCTCTATTGGCACCATTACGCGATGGACTTCGACAAGGGCGCGGTGGAGCGGAAACAGACCGTGTTTCTGCGCGACCCCGACCGCAAGGTGCCGTTCCGAATCGCGAACGAGGCGACGGACACGCGCTACCTGACCGGCTCCGATTTCGACCCGGAAAGCATCCAGCCGATCGGCGACAAGATCTGGATCGGCGACGAATTCGGGCCCTACCTCATCCGGGCCGACCGCACGGGCAAGGTCGAGGCCGTGTTCGAGACCGAGATCGACGGCAAGGTCGTGCGCTCGCCTGACCACCCCGGCGTCACCACCCCGGCCGCCCCGGGCGGCGCGGTCGCGTTTCAGATCCGCCGCTCGAAAGGCTACGAGGGCATGGCGGCGTCGCCGGACGGCCGCTTCCTGTATCCCCTGCTCGAAGGGCCGGCCTGGAACGCCGACGCGAAGGATTGGGAGAAGGAAGGCGGCAAGGAATACCTCCGCATCCTGGAATTCGACGTGACGGCCGGCAAGTGGACGGGGCGCCACTGGAAATACGTGCTCGAGGCGAACGGCAACGCGATCGGCGACTTCAACATGGTCGATGCGACGACCGCGCTGGTCATCGAACGCGACAATGGCGAAGGCGTGCCCGAGAAGGCCTGCCCGGAGGGCCAGAAGCGGCCCGATTGCTTTGCCGAGCTGCCGAAGCTGAAGCGCGTCTACAAGATCGAGATGGGGGATGCGCAGGCCGGCAAGCCGGTCCGCAAGATCGGCTTCATCGACCTGCTCCGCATCGCCGATCCCGACAAGAAGGCCCGCAAGCCGCTGACGGACGGCGCCCTCGCGTTCCCGTTCTTCACGATAGAGGACGTGGACGTCGTCGACGACAGCCACATCATCGTCGGCAACGACAACAACCTGCCCTTCTCGTCCAGCCGCGAGCCGAACAAGGCGGACGACAACGAGTTCGTGCTGCTGTCGGTGCCCGAGCTGCTCCGCGCCAAGTAGGCCCGGCGGAATCGGCCCTGCCATCTGGGCCGGGACGGAGCGTCGCTCGCGCCGCCCCGTTTCGGCCCCGACTCGTTTGGGGTAAGGGCCTTGGGAGAGTTCGGACCCAAGGCCGGCGCCCGGCGCGGCCGGCGCTCTCTGGCCACCGCGCGGGCGGTTCACCGCGCCCGCCCGCGTGGCGGCACGGGGGAATTGCACCCCCGGTTGTCATGGCGGCCGAACGGGATTATGTGTGGTGCGTCGACTTTGGCCGGACGACTGGGCCGCTTCGCCTCTTAGGGCGCACCGCTTCAGACTTTTCTATCCAATATCGCGAAGCCGAAACCCCGGCGCGTCATGCGTGCCTTGGTTTCGACGTGCAGCAAGAGACGAAAGGACATCCGAGATGACCTCCGGAACCGTGAAATTCTATAACGAAACCAAGGGCTATGGCTTCATCGCCCCCGACGACGGCGGCAAGGACGTGTTCGTCCACGCGACCGCGCTCGAGCGCGCTGGCATCCGCGGCCTCGTCGAAGGCCAGAAGGTCTCGTTCGACACCGAGCAGGATCGCCGCTCTGGCAAGGTCGCGGTCGGCAACCTCCAGGTCGCCTGATCTCGCCTCCCGGGAGGAAGCTTTGCTTCCTCCCGTCCCGATTCGTCGAACGGAGTTCGAGATGGCCAGATTTCTAGGCAACGCGACGGGCCGGACCCTCGCCGAGACGATCGAAAAGGCCACCGGGCACCTGTCCGACAAGGAAATGCCGAAGGCGACCGTGATCACGCGCGGCAAGCGCTTTTCACCCCGCCCGGCAGCAAAAACATCCGAGGACGAGCCCGCGGCCGACAAGGCCGAGCCGACCCTCGACGACGCCCAGGACTGATCTCGGTCCTGATTCATCCAGGCTGGCAGCATCCGCTCCGGCCACATCCACTCGACGCGCCAAGCCGGCGCTGAAGGGAGATCCCTTGCAGGTCCTGGTTCGCGACAACAACGTCGATCAAGCTCTTCGCGTCCTCAAGAAGAAGATGCAGCGTGAAGGCATCTTCCGTGAGCTGAAGAAGCGCAAAGCCTTCGAGAAGCCGTCCGAGCGCAAGGCGCGCGAGCGCGGCGAGGCGATCCGTCGGGCCCGGAAGCTCGCCCGCAAGCAGGCTCAGCGCGAGGGTCTCCTGCCCAAGCCGAAGCCGCGCCAGTTCGACGCGCGCCGCCGGCCGGCTCATGCTCCCCTGCCTAGCGCCACAGCCCAGACCGCCTCGTCCTGACCTTGGCGGCATGGGCGTGACGGATCCCTCACTCCCGGTCGCGATCTACCTGGCGGAACTTCCTGATTCCGCCTGGTCTGACCTCGATGCCCTGGCCGCGGACGTGATTGCCCGCTTCCGCGGCATCACGAATCCGGAGATGGAGCGCGGCATCGCGATCTCTCTCGAGATCGTCAGGGCAAAGCTGGCGCAGCATCAAACGCCCAAGCAGAAGCGCATTCTGGCCGCGCTCGCTGAAAACGGAGCGGCCGGCGCTGCGGCGCTCGTCGCGGCCGAATGGGCGACCCATTCCGGCACCTTGCGGCCCGGTTCCCGCTGAGCCCCCGGCTCCGCGGGACAACCGTCCCGCGAGCAGGCCCGCCGAAAAAGCTTTCCTACGTTCGTTGATGATCACCGAGTTGCGTCGCGGCCGGTTGGTCGCTGCCCGCGCTTGGCGGCGCAAGGCGGGCACCTGACAGGGCGCTGCACCACCGATAGCCCGCATCGCGGCCGTCCCTGGTCCCCGCCGAACTCGGGCGCCCGGCAGCCCGGACCGCGCGGTCTGCGGGCCCTTGCGGGCGTTCTCACGCGAAGTTGAGGCCGGACCCCGCGACCGATCCGTTCGGCGGATTGTGCTCCGGCGCCTCGCCTGTCACTGCGGCCCCCATGCGGTTCCTCGGCATCGGCGACACCTGCGATCTCGGCGCGCTTTACGGGCGGCTGGTCGAGGACGGGCACGAGGTCCGCGTGTTCGTCGGCGAGCCGCTCGCGCACGGAACCATGGCCGGCATCGTCGACCGGACCGATGACTGGCAGGCCGAACTGGCGTGGATCCGGGCGGCGGGCCAGGACG
Source organism: Enterovirga sp. (assembly GCA_028290385.1). Lineage (GTDB taxonomy): Bacteria > Pseudomonadota > Alphaproteobacteria > Rhizobiales > Beijerinckiaceae > Enterovirga. Next base: position 4,621 of record JAQGJZ010000514.1, on the reverse strand, counting down.
GAATCATCCTTTTCGAGAATGTCGCGAAGGGCCGCGGAGCCGTGCAGGACGACCTGCGCGCCCAAGGCTTCAACGTGATCGGCGGCTCGGCCTTCGGCGACAAGCTGGAGAAGGACCGGGCTTTCGCCCAGGAGGTGCTGGCCGGAATCGGCCTGAAGGTCGCGGGCGTCTGGGAGTTCGCCGCGCCGGAGCCCGCCCTCGCGTTCCTGGCGGAGCGCCCCGGCCGCTATGTGCTCAAGTTCTCGGGCGAGGGTTTTGGCGCCTCCGACAACTATGTCGGCCGGCTCGCGGACGGGCGGGATGTCGCCGCGATGGTGCGGGCCCGGCTGCTGGGCCGGGACAAGCCGGCGCGGTTCATCCTGATGGAGCATCTCGAGGGCGTGGAGATGGGCGTTGGCGCCTATTTCGACGGCGAGCGCTTTCTCGAGCCCGCCTGCCTGGACTGGGAGCACAAGCGCTTCTTCCCGGGCGACATGGGCGAGCTGACCGGCGAGATGGGCACGGTCGTCACCTATGAGCGGACGGGCCTCTTCTTTGAACGCACGCTCGCCCGCATGGCCCCGCTGCTCCGCCAGAACGGCTATCTCGGCTACATCAACATCAACACCATCGTGAACGCGGCCGGCATCTGGCCGCTCGAGTTCACCTGCCGGTTTGGCTACCCGGGCTTCGCGATCCTCGATCCGCTCCAGGACACGTCCTGGGCCGAGCTGTTCCGCGCCATGGTGTCGCGCTCGGGCGCGCCGTTCCGGACACGGCCGGGCTTTGCGGTCGGCATCGTTCTGACGACGCCCCCCTTCCCCTACACGCGGCGCGAGGTGGAGGCGCCGGTCGGGCTGCCGGTGCTGTTCGAGGGCGAACTCACGGCGGAGGACCGGCTGAACCTCCACCCCGGCGAGATCGGGCAGGATTCGTCCGGGTCGCTGGTGACCAGCGGCATCTATGGCTGGACCGCCGTCGTGACCGGCACGGGTGCGACCATCGCGGCGGCCCGGACGAGCGCCTATGCGCTGGCCGACCGGGTGCTCGTCCCGGACCTGCGCTTCCGCCGCGACATCGGGGACAAACTGATCGCGGGCGATCTCGCGCGGGTGGAGGCGCTCGGCCTGCTCGGCCCCTCTGCGTCCCCGTGATGCACGCCTGAAGGGAACCGAAGCTCGCCTGTCCGTTTGTCGGGCCGGCGCGCTTCTGGCCCGGTGCCCGACAGCCTCGGTCGGCGCCGTCGTCTCAGCCCGGCAGTCCCGCCGGGCCTCCAGCAGGTCGAGCCAGAATGAACGCGCCTTTCGAGAGCTTCGGGGTCCGGTCCAGCCAGCGCGTGCCGCTCCGGATTTCCACCATGGGACAGCGGGGCCGCGGCGTCGTGGCCGAGATCGACATCCCGGCCGGATCGCTCATCGAGCGCTCGCCCGTGCTGGTGATCCCAGCCCGCGACCGCGCCGTCGTCGACGAGACCATCGTGTTTACCTACGTCTTCATGTGGGAGCACGGAACCGTCGAGGAGGACCTCTACACGCACGAGGGCCGCTCCGCGATCGCGCTCGGCTTCACGAGCCTGCTCAACCACTCCTACTCGCCGAACTGCGACTTCGTCCGCCACATCGACGAACTCGCGATCGACCTTCTCGCCCGCCGGGACATCCAGGCGGGCGAGGAGCTGACGATCGATTACCAGATGACGCTGTGGTTCACGCCGGATCCGATGTGAGGCCGGCGCGCCCGCGGCGGCCGGCCGCTTCGGGCGCTCAATCGTTGTCGCGGTCGCGGTCGCGGTCGCCGCGGTGCTCGCCGCCACCCCGATAGCTGCCCATATCGCCGCCACGATCGCTCCAGTCGCGCCGGCGCTCGCCGGAGCTGCTGCGCGTGCGCTCCAGGAGCTGCACGACGATATCCGCACAGGCGCGGGTCGAGTCGCCATCGGCGCAGCGCACCGAGATCTCCGCCCCGCCGGGCGCCTGCATTTTGATGAAAGCCCCACGGCCGGGGCGGCCATCACGCGGCGGCGGAGGCGGGGTCGGGTTGTCGGCCGAAGGCGCCCCGGGCGGGGGAGACACGGGCGGGGTTGCGGGCGGGGCCGGCTGGGCCAGGGCCTGGCCGGCAACGAGCGCACCCGCAAACGCAAGGGCAATGGTTCTCATAGAGCGTTCTCTCCTCGAAGCTGGGGATGTGCGCCCTCAATCGGGCTGGATAGCGGCAGGTTCCGCTCCCAGCGAAGGACGCGTCAGCGCATGCCGACGCGCTTCTCGCGCCGCCTGTCGACCGAGGAGGGTATGCGGAGCGATTCCCGGTACTTGGCGACCGTGCGGCGGGCGATGTCGATCCCCTCGCGCATGAGCTTCTTCACCAGCGCATCGTCCGACAGGACGTCGTCCGGCTTCTCGCCATCGACGAGCTGGCGAATGCGGTGGCGCACGGCCTCCGACGAATGCGCCTCCGCGCCGGACGCGCTCGGGATGGAGGCGGTGAAGAAGTACTTCATCTCGAAGGTGCCGCGCGCCGTCCCGATCGCCTTGTTGGACGTGACGCGCGAGACGGTCGATTCGTGCATGCCGATCGCGTCCGCGACCGTCTTGAGGTTGAGGGGGCGCAGATACGCGACGCCGCTGGCAAAAAACCCGTCCTGCTGGCGCACGATCTCGCTCGCGACCTTCAGGATCGTCCGGGAGCGCTGCTCCAGCGAGCGGGTCAGCCAGTTCGCGTTCTGCAGGCACTCGCTGATGAAGCTCTTCTCGGACTCGCCCTTCGCCTGGCGCGAGACCTTGGCGTGATAGGCTTGGTTCACCAGCACCTTGGGCAGCGTGTCGGGGTTGAGCTCGACGAGCCACGTGCCGTCCGGGGCGGCGCGCACAAACACGTCCGGCACGAGCGTCTGCACCGGGCCGCCCCCGAAGGCCCGGCCGGGCTTCGGGTCGAGCTGGCGGATCTCGGCCAGCATGTCGGCCAGATCCTCGTCGTCGACGCCGCAGATCCGGCGCAAGGCGCCCATGTCGCGCTTGGCCACGAGGTCGAGCCGGCCGATCAGGGCCTCGATCGCTGGATCGTAGCGGTCGCGCTCGCGCAGCTGGATGGCGAGGCACTCGGCGAGATTGCGGGCCGCGATGCCGGACGGCGAGAAGCCCTGCACGATGCCGAGAACGCGCTCCACATCCGCCACGGGGACGCCGAGATTGTCCGCGAGCTGATCGCAGCTTTCCGCGAGATAGCCCGCTTCGTTGACGGCATCGACGATGTGGCGGCCGATCAGCCGCTCGACGGCGTTGTCCGTCGCAAGGTCGAGCTGCGCCAGGAGGTGCTCGTGCAGGGACGGCTCGCTGACGAGCCTCCCGGCGAAATCCGTGTCCTCGGCATCAAAGGAGCCGCCGGAGGTCTGCCATGCCGGCGTCGACAGCGTGAAGGCATCGACCTGCGGCTCGGCGGCGGAGCGGGTCTCCACCGGCTCGTCGAAGACGTTGTCCAGCGGCGGAGCGTGATCATGCTCGATCTCGCCGCGCGAAAGATCGATGTCGCCGGCCCGGATCGTCTCGGCCGCGGCCGGGTGCCCGATTTCGGCCAGGGCGGCGTCCCCGCTCGCGTCGCCGTCGCCGGCCTCGAGCAGCGGGTTCCGCTCCAGCTCCGCCTCGACATAGCTGACGAGATCCAGATGCGAGAGCTGCAGCAGCTTGATCGCCTGCAGAAGCTGCGGCGTCATCACCAGGGATTGGCCCTGGCGCATCTCGAGTCGCTGCATCAACGCCATGCGGAGCCCCACGCGCAGGTTTCGGCACGTCTTTTGCTTGTACCCTGGCTGTACTTCAGGAAGCCTCGTTTCGTCAAAGGGTTTGCCTGGCCGCGCGGGAGCTTGCGGGGCCATCCCGCCTCAATTAGCGCTGTGTTCCAGATGCGAGGGAACGCACGCGAAATGGGTGAAAACATCCTTGTCGAGCGCCAGGGGCGGGTCGGGCGCATCACGCTGAACCGGCCGAAGGCGATGAACGCGCTGAACTCCGCGCTCATTGCCGAACTCGTCGGGGCGCTGACCGAGTTCGACGCCGATCCCGGGATCGGTTGCACGATCCTGACCGGGTCCGAGCGCGCCTTCGCGGCCGGGGCCGACATCGCCGAGATGTCGAGCCTGACCTATCCGGGCACCTATCTGGACGATCTCTTCCGCCTTGCGGACCGGGTGGCGGAACGGCGCAAGCCGATCATCGCGGCGGTGGCGGGCTTCGCGCTCGGCGGCGGCTGCGAGCTCGCCATGATGTGCGACATCATCATCGCGGCGGACACCGCCAAGTTCGGCCAGCCGGAGATCAAGCTCGGCGTGATCCCGGGCATCGGCGGCACGCAACGCCTGACGCGCCTCGTCGGGCGCGCCAAGGCCATGGACCTCTGCCTCACCGGCCGCATGATGGATGCGGCGGAGGCGGAGCGCTCCGGGCTCGTGTCGCGCGTCGTGCCGGCTGCCGAGCTCCTGGACGAGGCCCTGAAGGCGGCCCAGACGATCGCGTCCATGTCGATGCCGGTCGCCATGATGACCAAGGAGGCGATCAACCGGGCCGACGAGATGGGCCTCGCGGAGGGCGTGCGCTTCGAGCGGCGCGTTTTCCACGCCCTGTTCGCCACCGCTGACCAGAAGGAGGGCATG
>JAQGJZ010000049.1 GCA_028290385.1 Enterovirga sp. | reverse complement strand
TGCCGATCGCTCCGCGAGGGCGTCCTGCGCTGAAGCCAACTGCGCCTTGACGAGATCGTTGAAGGAGAGCGTGGGGTTGGCCTCTGCCAGCATGCCGATCTTCATCCAGAACTCTGCCTGCGCATTGATCGACCGGCACATCACGGTGCTGGCCCGGCGTGCCTGCTCATGCAGGTCGTCGTCGATTTTAACGATGCCCATCCTAATTTCCCTGGCCGCCGATGACACTACGATCCATATACGGATCGTAGTGTTGCCGGTCAATCGGGTCCAGGTCTCAGGTCTGGCGTCCTCGGGCCAACCCCCGGTGACGCGTCCATCGCCCGACACGAAGTGCAGGCGACGGACATTGCCAAGGCCATCGCCTTCCGCCGCGCGGCTCAACGAAATGGCCGCGTCCGTGACACCGCGCCCGCCTTATCCGCCCATCACGCTCGGCAGCTTCTCCGCCGGCGGGGTGTTGCGGCTGCGGGTGGAGCGGACGATGCCGTCGATGACGGTCATGCCGATGCCCGGCAGGTCGCCGAGCTCGATCGAGTGGAGGAAATCGCGTCCGGCCGAGTGCTGCGCCTTGTCCATGAAGACGAAGTCGGCGGCGCGGCCGACCTCGATCATCGCCGTGTCCAAGGCGCGGATGCGGGCGGTGTTGCCGGTGGCGAAGCAGAAGGCGGTCTCCGCCTTGACGTCGCCGAGCGAGGACAGCATCGAGATCATCCGGATGATGCCGAGCGGCTGCACGCCCGAGCCCGCCGGCCCGTCGGTGCCGAGCATCACGCGGTTCAGCTCGCCCATCTCGCTGGCGATCCTGAGCGTATAGAGCGCGGCGCGCTCGTTGCCGTTGTGGACGAGCTCGAGCCCGCGCTTGCAGCCCTCACAGATGCAGCGGATCTCCCTGTCCGGCAGCGCGGTGTGCCCGCCATTGACGTGGCCGATGACGTCGGGATCGACCTCCAGCACCACGTCGGCGTCGATGAGGCCGGAGCCGGGGATCGACGGGCCGCCGGTGTGGATGGTCGAGTTGAAGCCGTGTTTGCGGGCCCAAGCGACCATTTGGCGGCCGGTGGCGCCATCCTTGACGCCGCCGAGCCCGACCTCGCCGAGAAGCCGGACGCCGGCATCGGCCATTTCCTTGAAGTCGGCCTCGACCATGCCGGGCTCGATCACTGGCGCACCGGCGAGAACCTTTACGCCGCTCGGCCGGTAGCCGGTGAAGATGCGCTGGGCGGTGATCGCCATCGCCTTCAGGCCGACGATGTCGCGCGGGCGGCCGGGGGTGTGGACCTCGCCGGCGGAAATCATCGTCGTCACGCCGCCATGCAGCGAGCTATCGATCCAGTTTAGCTGGCTCTGCCGCGGCGTCCAGTCGCCCGCCACGGGGTGGACGTGGCTGTCGATGAGCCCCGGCGCGATCGGCGAGCCCTTGGCGTCGATGATTGTGGACGCGCCCTCCCCGTCCACGTCCTTCGCGCGGCCGACCGCCGTGATCCGCCCCCCGACGGACACGATCGTGTCGGCGTCCAGGATCGGGCGGGCGATGTCGCCCGACAGCATGAGCCCGATATTGCGGATGACGGTCTTGGCGGTCGGATCGAGGGTGGTCGAGGCATCGTGAGCCATTGTTCACCGTCCGGATACGATTATAAGCGCCGCAGCATTGCAGAATTGAGCGGCGGCGATCGTTAGTGTACTAACAATTTCCGTCCTGCAAAGCGGATCGCACCGTCGCTCGGTGCGTTCCGGTTCCGGATCGGCCGCCGAGGCGGCCTCGAAGGCGGGTTTGCCAGCGCATGAGCAGTTTCAACGAAGAGCGCGTGCTGAGCGTCCACCACTGGACGGACACGCTGTTCAGCTTCAAGACCACGCGGGATCCGACCTTCCGTTTCCGCAACGGCGAGTTCACGATGATCGGCATCAAGGTCGGCGAAAAGCCGCTCCTGCGGGCCTACAGCGTGGTGTCGGCCAATTACGAGGAGCACCTCGAGTTCTTCTCGATCAAGGTGCAGAACGGGCCGCTCACCTCCAAGCTGCAGCACCTGCAGGTCGGCGATCCGATCATCGTCAGCCGCAAGCCTACGGGCACGCTGGTGCTCGACAACGTCAATGCCGGGCGCAACCTCTACCTGCTCGGCACGGGCACGGGCCTCGCGCCCTTCATGAGCATCATCAAGGACCCCGAGACCTACGAGCGCTACGAGAAGGTCGTTCTGCTGCATGGCTGCCGCCAGGTCGCGGAGCTCGCCTATGGCGAGACCATCACGCAGGCGCTGCCGAACGACGAGTTCGTGGGCGAACTCGTGCGCGAAAAGCTGCTCTACTACCCGACCGTGACGCGCGAGCCGTTCCGCAACCGCGGCCGGATCACCGACCTCATCACGTCCGGCAAGCTGTTCGAGGATACCGGCCTCGCCCCGCTCGAGCGGGCGCATGACCGCGTGATGCTGTGCGGCAGCCCGCACATGCTGGCCGACCTGAAGGTGCTGCTCGAGGGCCAGGGCTTTATCGAGGGCAACCACGGCGAGCCCGGCGATTACGTGATCGAGAAGGCCTTCGTGGAGAAGTGAGCGAGGCGGCCGATCTCCTCGCCGAGGCGCCCGCCTATCGGCTGGACGAGCAGGTCGGCTTCATCCTGCGGCAGGTCCAGCAGCGGCATGCCGGCATCTTCGCAGCGGCCTTCGGGGACGATCTCACGGCCATGCAATGGGCCGTTCTGGCCAAGCTCGCCGAGCGCGGCGAGGGCTCCCAGAACCTCCTCGGCCGGCTCGTGTCGATGGACGTCGCGACCGTGAAGGGCGTCGTCGACCGGCTGGTGAAGCGCGGCCTCGCCGAGACCGGCGCCGACCCCGACGATCGCCGCCGCGTGGTGGTCCGCCTCACGGGGGCGGGGCGGGAATTCTATCGCGCCAACGCCGCCAAGGCCCTGCGCGTGACCGACGAGACGCTCGAGCCGCTGAGCGAGCGCGAGCGCGGCCAGTTGCTCGGGTTGCTGCGCAGGCTGCGCTGAACCGCGACGGGCGCGCACGTTGTTTCCCAACGTGTCTCCGCTAAGGGACTGATTCCGCACCGCGCCCGATCCGGGCCGCGCTTGCCCGGAGGAACGAGATGCGCGGCTTGTGGCAGGCCCTCCTGCAGATCTGGAAGCTCCTCTACCCGTATTTCGCCACGCGGGACGTCACCACCGTCCGGCTGTGGCCGCTCCCGGCCTTCCGCATCCAGGAGCGCTGGGTCGCGCTCGGGCTCGCGATCACGGTGATCGCGATCGAGTTCGGCCAGGTCGCGATCAATGTGCGCCTGTCCTATTTCAACCGCGACTGGTTCAACGCCATCCAGGCCAAGGACGCGGCGACGTTCTGGTCGCTGCTGTTCACGGTGTTCTGCTTCTGGGCCGCGATCTTCATCGCGAGCGCCATCATCCAGTACGTCCTGCAATCCTACCTGCTGATCGGGTGGCGGCGCTGGCTCACCGCCCGCTACACGCATCGCTGGCTCGAAAACCACGCCCATTACCGCATGCAGCTGTCGGGCACGGGCGCGGACAACCCGGACCAGCGCATCCAGGAGGACGTGGACCGCTTCACGGAGCGCACGGCCTATCTGACGCTCTCCATCCTGTCGGCCGTCTCGAACCTGATCTCGTTCTCGGTCATCCTATGGAACATCTCGGCCGAGTTCGCGGTGCCGGGCACCGATTGGCGGGTGCCGGGCTTCCTGGTCTGGGGCGCGCTCATCTACAGCGCGCTCGCGACCTGGCTGACGCACCTCATCGGGCGCCCGCTCATCCGGCTGAATTTCGAACAGCAGCGCTATGAGGCGGATTTCCGCTTCTCGCTGGCGCGGCTGCGCGAATACGGCGAGCAGGTCGCGCTGCTGGGCGGCGAGCGCGCGGAGCGCGACCGCTTCGGCCAGCGCTTCGCCAGCGTCATCAACAACTTCCTGGCCATCGTCAGCCGCCGCAAGAAGCTGATCGCGTTCACGGCGAGCTACAGCCAGCTCAACGCCGTGATCCCTTACATCCTGGTCGCCCCCTATTACTTCGCGGGCCAGATCCCGCTCGGCGGGCTGACGCAGACGGCGGGCGCCTTCGCACGGGTGGAGGGGACGATGTCCTTCTTCATCACGTTCTACACGACGATCGCGGACTACAAGGCGATCGTCGACCGGCTCACCGGCTTCGACACCGCGATCGCCCGCACGGAGGCGGCGGCCGCGACCCCGCTGAAGCTCACGGATGCGAGCGATGGTGCCGTGTCGCTCCAGAATGTCGCGCTCGCGCTGCCGGACGGACGCCGCATCGTCCGGGCGGACGGGCTTGTGTTCCGGCCCGGGGAAAGCACGCTGGTGACCGGGCCGTCCGGCTCCGGCAAGTCGACGCTGTTCCGCGCCATCGCGGGCATCTGGCCGCTGGGCGAAGGCAGCATCGCGCGGCCGCAGCAGGCGCGGTTCATGCTGCTGCCGCAGCGGCCCTACATCCCGGTCGGCACGCTGCGCGGCGCCCTCGCCTATCCGGCGGCCGAGCAGGCCTATTCCGAGGCTGACATCGCGGCCGCGCTGCACGCCGTGCGGCTGTCGCAATTCTCCGCTCGCCTGGACGAGGAGGCCGCCTGGAACCAGACGCTGTCGCTCGGCGAGCAGCAGCGAGTCGCGGTTGCGCGCGCCCTGCTGGCCAAGCCGGACTGGCTGTTCCTGGACGAAGCGACGGCAGCCCTGGACGAGGATACGGAGGAAACGCTCTATCGCATCCTGGCGGAGCGGCTTCCGGAGACCACGATCGTGTCGATCGGGCATCGCTCGACCCTGCTCGCCTACCACGAGCGCCGGGTGGAGTTGCGCCAGGGCG
>JAQGJZ010000041.1 GCA_028290385.1 Enterovirga sp. | reverse complement strand
GAACGAGCCGCCGCCGGCCGCGACTGTTGCGACCAGCGCCGAGGCGGCCGCCTCGCCGAGATCCGCCGTGCGGGCGGACGGGTGCCCGTGGTCGGTCGATGTCGCGCCGCGCTCCTTGAAGAAGGCGCGCTTGCGGCGGTGCGCCTCGATGTAGTTCGGCCAGGTCACGGCATCGAAGCCCGCCGCCCTGACAAAGGTCGCGACGTTCGCGCCGAAGCCCGCGAAATCGGGATCGACCACTGCGTCCGGCCGGTAGGCTGGCACCACCCTGCCCGTCCAGCCGGACTCGCGGATCCGGTCATGGTGGCGCAGGTCGTCGAGCGCTGAATCGGTGGTCGCGATCACCTCGATGTTGAAGCGCTCGTAGAGCGCCCGGGGCCTGAAGTCGGGGCGCGCGAGAAGATCGGCGATGCGGTCGTAGACTGCGTCCGCATTCTCGGGGCGCAGCCGCTCGGTCACGCCGAACAGGCTCTCCATGGCGTGGTCGAACCAGAGCCGGGTCGGGGTGCCGCGGAACAGGTACCAGTGCTTCGCGAAGGTGCGCCAGATCGCGCGCGGATCGGTTTCGACGGCGCCGCCGTCCTGCCGTGGAATGCCGAGATCCTCGAGCCTGGCGCCCTGCGAATAGAGCATCCGGAAGATGTAGTGGTCTGGCTTGACGAACAGCGTCGCCGGATCGGGGAAAGGCTCGTCCTCCGCATACCAGCGCGGGTCCGTATGGCCGTGCGGCGACACGATCGGCAGGGTCGCGACCTCGGCGTAGAGCCGCCTCGCGATGCCGCGCGCGCTCTCCTCGACCGGGAACAGCCTGTCCGGATGCAGCGCCACCTTGATCGTCTCTCCCCGGCATCGTCGTTGTCGGGCAGCTAATACTAATATATCAGCTGTGGTCAATCAGATTGCAGCACGCGCGCCCACATGGACCTCGGACACACCCAGAACCGCATCGAAGCCCTCCCGCGCGCCCAGGCGCGCCGCCCCGTCACGGCGGCCTCGGCGATCTGTGCGGAGCTGAGGGACGCCATCGTTTCGCTCGAACTCGAGCCCGGCGCGCCCCTCTCGGAGAAGGACCTGACGGAGCGGTTCGGCGTGAGCCGCACGCCCGTTCGGGAGGCGCTGATCCGCCTTGCGGAAGAAGGGCTGGTCGATATCCGGCCGCAGGCGGGCACATCCGTCACGCGCATTCCGCTCTCCGCAATCCCGGAGGCGGTGGTCGTGCGGCAGGCGCTGGAAGGCGCGCTGGTCGAACTCGCGGCCGCGCGTGCCGGGGCCGACGGGGCCGAGCGGCTGCACAAGGTGATCGCGCGCCAGAAGCTGATGACCCAGCTCGACGATCAGGCGGGGTTCCACGAGGCCGACGAGGCCTTTCATGAGACGATCGCGGTCCTCTCCGGCCATCCGGGAATTTGGCGAACCGTCCGGCAGGCCAAGATGCAGATCGACCGCTGCCGCCGCCTCACCCTGCCCGTGCTCGGCCGGATGAGCCAGGTTGTCGCCGAGCACCAAGTGATCGCCGACGCGATCCGGACGGGCGACGCTCCGGGCGCGCGCCAAGCCATGCAGGCCCACCTCCAGGCGGTTCTGCCGGATGCCCGCATCCTGGCAGCCTCCCATCCGGATTTCTTTGCCTGACACCAAAGACGCGGCGGGGGACGACGGCGATGCGGCAGGGCTGGCGCTGGTACGGGCCGGGGCGGGACGGGGTCTCACTCGACGACATCCGGCAGGCGGGCGCCACGGACATCGTGACCTCGCTCCATGACGTGCCGATCGGCCAGGCCTGGACCGCGGCAGCCGTCGCCGAGCGCAAGCAGCGTGTCGAGACGACGCCCGCCGGGCGCTCGCCGCTGCGCTGGAGCGTGGTCGAGTCCATCCCGATTCCGGACGTCGTGAAGCGCCAGGGCGGCCGCGCGAAGTCGGAGATCGAGGCCTGGATCGCGAGCCTCGAGGCGCTCGCCCGAAACGACGTGAAGGTCGTCTGCTACAACTTCATGCCGGTCGTCGACTGGACCCGCACCGATCTTGATTGGGTGCTGCCGACCGGCGCCACCGCGCTCCGCTTCGAACAGGAGCGCTTCGCGGCCTTCGACCTGCACATCCTGGCGCGCGACGGCGCGGAAGCCGACTACACGCCGGCCGAGCGCGCGCGCGCGCGCGCGACTTTTGACGCCATGAGCCCCGAGGAGCGGGATGGGCTGGTGGTCACGATTGCGAGCGCCCTGCCCGGCTCCACCACGGACCCGCTCTCCCTTCCGGCGTTCCGGGAGCGGCTCAGGAGCTATGCCGGGATCGACGCCGCGCGGCTGCGGCAGCACCTGATCGAGTTCCTGGAGGCGGTGACGCCGGCCGCCGAAGCGCATGGCATCCGGCTCACGCTGCATCCGGACGACCCGCCGCGCCCGCTGTTCGGCCTTCCGCGGGTCGCGTCGACGGCGGAGGATTATGCGGCGCTGTTCGACGCCGTCCCGTCACCCGCCAACGGCATGTGCTTCTGCACCGGATCGCTCGGCGTGCGGGCGGACAACGACCTTCCGGCCATGGCGAGGCGCTTCGCCGACCGCATCCACTTCGTCCACCTGCGGGCCACGAAGCGCGACGCCGCCGACCAGCGCTCGTTCCACGAGGCGGCGCATCTTGAGGGCGACGTCGACATGGTCGCGGTGCTGCGAGAGCTGGTCGCAATCGACCGGACACGCGGGCCCGGCCAGGAGCTGATCTTCCGGCCGGACCACGGGCACCGAATGCTGGACGACCTTCAAAAGCAGGTGAACCCGGGCTACGCGGCCATCGGCCGGCTCAAGGGCCTCGCCGAGCTGCGCGGCATCCTTTATGCTCTCGGCGCCCCGCCGCAGGTCTGATCAGGCGGCGGCCGCCTCGCTCAGGACACGCGCGAGGACCTGCTCGTTGAAGCTGCCGTTGCGGTTCGCGCGCGCGTGGCCCGCGCGCGCGATGCGCTCCAGGCGCGGTTCGTCGCGGAGTAGGTCGAGACAGAGGGCGGCGCATTCCTCGGCGCTGTCCCAGAGCACGGCCTCCTCCCCGTCCCGATACATCGCGGCGTGATCCGCCGTCCGCTCGGCGCAGAGGAGCGTCCCGATCGCCGGGATCTCCAGGGATCGCGTCGTGTGCAGGTCGCGGTTGCCCTTGAACAGGACCGCGAGGCCGATCTTCGCGCGAGCGATCGTGTCCACGTATTCGCGATCGCCGAGAAAACCTTCGGTCACGGCGGGGGCGAGCGCGGGGTAGTCCGGTGCCTTGGACCAGCGCGGGCCGAAGATCCGGAGCGGTACGCCGAGTTCGAGCAGCCGGACCAGCAGCGGACCGCGGCCCGGCATCCATGTCCCGGCGAAGACGACGTCGAGGTCCCGCCCAGGCCTCGGCTGCGGCGGCCTGTGCACGACCTCGTCTGCCGCGAAGGTCACCTCCATGACCCGTTTCGCACCGAGTTCTCGGGCCGCCGCCGCGCTGCTGGCGCGCGGGGTCACGATCAGGTCGTAATCCGGCACCGCGCGCAAAAAGCGCCGCCACTTTCGCCCCTCCGCATCGACGTAGGGATTGTCCTGGTTGAAGTTCACGACCGTGCGGGCGACGGACTTCATCCAGGCCACGTGTTCCGGCCCCAACAGCTCGCCGCCATCGACGAAGGCGATGTCGTAACGACGCGAGCCGATCTCGGCCCGCAGATGCGCGGAGACGAGCGCCGAACTGCCAAGACCGCCGGTCCTGTACGTCCAGGACCGACCAAGGCGGGTATCCAGGAGGTTCGGTCTGGGATCGGCGAGATGGACCTCGTGGCCGAGCCTCTCGAGGGCGTGAAAACGATGCAGCGAGGTGCCCGAAGCGGGGGCAACAAGCAGGATCCTCATCGGGCCGATCGGATCGCCACCAGGCGGTAGGGCGTTTGGTGGATGCCCGTGATGTGGCTCGTGTTGGGCAGTCGGTCCGTGTCGCCGATCACTTGCCGGGCCCGATCCAGGTATGCGGGATCCACCCTCCAGCTGCGCCGGACACCCTGGTCGACCCAGGTGACCTCGCGATCCTGGCGCAACTCGTCATCCAGGACGAATTCGATCTTCGGGAGTGCATTCCCGTTTCCCGCCATGGGGGCGAAGCTCGTGACTGGAAAGTCGTCGTCGAAGATCGCGAGCGGGAAGCCGCGCTCGGCAGCCTCGAGAAGTCGGCGGGCCTGGTCGACGTGATCGTCGAAATAGCAGAGCCCCTCGGCGGTCGGCAGGCCGGACCAGTCAAACGCCGTCCAGTCCGTCTCGACGTACTCCACGCCGGGCATTCTCAACCGCAAACGCGACAGGTCGAGATCGAAGCTCAGAAGCCGGGCATGGGGAGATGAGAGCCGGAGCGCCCATGCCGAAGCCCCCATATAGGTCCCGCTATCCATGATCAGGCGGGGCGCGACCGCCTTTCCGATCAGGAACAGAAGAAGAAGGTTGTTGTACCGGCTGCCGCCGCTCTGCCCCCGGTAAGGTGAGACCAGATAGGCCTCGTAGAAGACCGCCGCCTCACGCTCGGCATCGATCTCCGCCCGCAGGGGCAGCACAGATTGGCCGGCGCCCCATTCGGCCCAGGCTTGGCCAAACGCCCGGTGCATGCGCAGGAGCTGGCCCGGATCGTCGAGCCGTGCATCGAAGTCCCGACTGACCCGGTCGAGGGTGAGGCCGAGGGGAGCGAGGCAGCGGTTGACACCTCGAAAGAGCGACCTCGGCAATCGCATCATGGTTGTCCGCAGATCTGCGGCAGCGGCCCGCCCCCGAATGTGTACGAGGGCGGTGCCGTTAATCAAGGTCGATCAAGCTCAACCTGGTACCCGGCTGCCTCCGATTTGAGCCAATGCCGTGCCGATACTAGCGCGTGGGGCACCGGCGCGCCGGCTGCAAACGAAAATGGCCGGCTCGCGGTGAGCCGGCCTTTGTTGATTGGCAGAGAGCGCCCCTTCCCAAAGACGGGGCCGAGGACGAGCCGGCCGGGTGTCAGTTCCCGACCGCGCCCGCTGCCTTGAGAACGGGCGTCCAGCGCGCGACCTCGGCCTCGACGAGCTTCTGCAGGGCCTCGGGACCGCGCTCGGCGCCCTCGGGGATGACGCCGCCGAGTTCGAGGAGGCGCTTGCGG